>JAKAVI010000455.1 GCA_021817355.1 Pseudomonadota bacterium
GGAAAATTCGCCGATTCGAACCCGACTAATGCCCAGTCCAGCCATGGCATGGGCGTCCGCCGACCACATTTCTTCGTCCCAGTGTTCGGGATAGTAGCAAACACCTAAACGTGGGAGCGCAGCCATGTTGTGTCCTTAGATGTTCTGTTCATGGTAGGTATCAGCCACCTGGGCAAAGGGAAGCGTCGGGTAGCACCATATCCAAGCGATGAGTGCCACGACCACTTTGTGTATTGCGAGCAGGCGTGGATGGATGGATGGATGGATCTTTGATGGCGCAAAGGTGACATGACTTCCCAAACGTGAATAGTCTGCGTGCACCCTCAGTTTGACCGGCCACACCCCAGCGATGGCTATGCTCTTTCGGAAGGCCCGTCTCCCTGCTTTCCAGCACGCCAATACCATCCGCATTTGCTCGGCTCGATTCAGGTTGCCACGATAGTCCTTGGCTGATTTGATACTGCAGAACATTGCTACTCAGAACGACAATATCGCGTCCACCGCTAACCTGCGAAGTCAGGAACGGGTAGGCCCCCAATGCCGGCGTCGACGGCGAAAATTGAACCCGCAAGGGGTTCTCGGGCGAGCTGCCTTGGGTCAAGACCGATCCGCGCGCTGGTGATGTATAAGGTTGACAGACCTGGTCCCCCAAAGGCGCAACTCGTGGGCTGTGAAACGGGGAGTGCGATGATACGGCTGATTTGACCATCTGGCGCATATCGCACAACGCGCCCGCCGCCCCACTGCGCGTTCCACAAATAGCCCTCGCAGTCCATTGCTGAACCATCAGGTGACATGGACTGTCCTAAAGTCGTAGCAAAGACCCGTCGGTTTGAAAGGTGAGCTGTCCTTTTGTCGAAGTCGAAGACAAAGATGGTTTGAATGCGGGAATCGGCGAAATAGAACTTGGTGTCATCCGGGCTCCACGCGAGCGTGTTGGAGATACCAGTGTTGTCTAGAACGCGCCTGGCGTTCCGATCGGCGCTGATGCAGTAGAGCGCGCCGGTGCTTTCTTTTTCAGCATCATGCATGGTGCCAACCCAGAAGCGTCCCAAACTGTCAGTCTTGGCGTCGTTGCAACGATTTTGAAGTCGGCACTCCTCGATACTCCATCGACTAAGGAGTGCGCCGCTTTCGGGCTCGAAGATCGCGCACCCGCGGTCACAGGCCACGATAAGGGTGCCATCCCCCCGGGTTGCAAGGCCACTTGGCTGCGCCTCAAGTCTAAAACGTCTGTGATTACCGGAGCCCGGGCAAAAAAATTCTATGGCGCAGCCTTTGATATCGACCCAGTAGAGCCTGCCGCTACGCTCATCCCAGCATGGTCCTTCTCCCAAAAGGCAATCGCGGCGTAGGATACATACGACTTCAGTCATTGCCGGAGCCCATGCGATTGAGGACGAATATGAGTGCCTCGCCAGCTGCCACGCCCAGCAATGGCAGACCCTTTTCACATGGCCCTGGTGCCGGCAGGGTAACAGTTTCTCCACGGCTCAAGGCTGGCGCATACTCCACCCTCGAGCTGGCTCCAGGGGATATGTTGAGCTGTTGCACGCTCCAGTTATCCTTGTTCAGACCCGGTACACGCAGCGGTGCCAGCAACGGATAAGGTGATGCGGCAGAGTAATTCCCCGACATCGAACAGCTGATGAGAGACAGGCTTTTCCATGGCTCGGCATAATTCCTCGAGGGCAACATCGGCGGCCAGGCATGTTCGCCAACGGATCAATCCTGGGACCCGCCTATGGTTGAGCCGAAACACCGCCGTGCCGCAGGAACGGTCTAACCGGCGTTGGCCACCCGCGGACGCAGTCATGGCCATAGGAGGCACCCTCTGATGCTCAGTTCATGAGCCCCACCTATAACTCCAAATAGTCCGTCAAACCATCGGGCAGTCATGCTGTTGCGCAGCGCAGGAGACGCGCTATGCGGCCCCCGGAAGTATTCTCATCCAATGGGGACGGAAGCATTAGTGGGACATCACGATGGGCAGATAGGGGTGAGCAGGACAGAGCGCGGCGCTGGCGAGGAAGGGGATGTTGGCAGCCCCCAGCCGATATTTACTGCGTGGCCCAGGTTCGCGGTCGATCCCTTTGGTGTTTGGGACCTCGCGGCGGCTGGGGCGCAATGGGAGGATGGCACCAAGCCAGCTGGCAACCTGTTCAGCGAGCCGTTATCCGTTGCTTTGGCGCGCGACGAACTTCCGGGGCAGCTTTCGCCGACAGGAGGACGCTACAAGCCTATGGCCACCGGCGCCTCAGCAAGGCCAGGAAGAAAGGTACAGGATGGTCATTGAATTGGCAAAAGCCTCCGCGCCCGGCCTGCTTGCCGGAGCGTTCTGGTTCTATAGGATATTGCGGGCCCAGGTGTGATGAACCGCACAGAACGCGTCTTCTCTGTCAGAGGAAGCAAAGGCTCAGCGATCTGTTCTGCTCTTGGCATACGCTTGTGCCAGGCACCACTGCCCCGCTCGAATGCACGTTGCAGTCTTCAATTGACCACGCTTTGCTGCTCTGCCAAGAAGCCCTGAGTCAGATTGGATGAATTCACGCCGGACAGTCCGGAGAAGTATTTGATGCAAAAAGAGGGAACGCGCTCTTCTGCGGCAGGAAGTCAGCTGGATGGTGTCTTGCCAGCGCGGCAGGATAGAAGTCGCGCCGCGCGTGAGCGATTGCTCAATGCTGGTGAAGCCGTTTTTGCCAGCATGGGCTACAGCAGTGCTCATGTTTCCGACATCGCTTCTGCCGCCGGATGCTCAGTTGGAAGTTTTTATCGACGTTTCCGGGACAAGGAGGCGCTTTTTCGGGCGTTGCACCAGAAGATCATAGAACAGCGCCGTCAACGTAATGAGCATTTTTACGCTCGCCCCGAACTGGCTCAACTTCCGAGCGCTGAGGTTGTACGTCTTTTCGTCCATGACATACTTGGCTATTTCAAGCAAAATTCTGGCTTCATCCGCGCGTTGTTTCAACGAACGCTGGACGAGGGAAATCGGGATTATTGGCCGGCGCTGCGCAGGGTCGCCACCATTGAGGGAGAGGGGCTTGCTCGGTTTCTCGACAGCCGCGGAGAGCTGAGCCTGCCTGCGGCACGCTATAATTGCGACTTCATTGTCCGCGTGATCGAAGGAACGATCGTTCATGCGGTACTTCATGCCGGAAACGTGTTGAAGGACGAAGCGCGCTTCGTGGACGATCTTGCCCGGGTCGCCACGCGCTATCTCGAAATCGACTGCGCGCCAAACCCCGGCCTCAGTCAGAAGAGGGGCAGTCATCTCAGGACTTCCGCTACACGATCCCGGGCCCGCCGCGGCTAGCCGTCCCGAAACTAACCAGAATGATGACTTGACCTGCTCGTTTCTCAAGCCATAATGAGAACTGGCATTCCGGTTTTGGCTTTAACTGAGCGTGGTGCCATGAGCACTGGCGACAGCTGGCCCGAGCGTAGAGTTGCAGCGTTGCCATCTAGCCGGACAGGTGATGGTGGTTATGGTTTGTTACCGCCAAGGCCTGCGAGGGCCAAGGTAATTTGTCCTTTGTAAACATGATCCGGTGCATTGCGCGATTGCGTCCGGAAAGCCGGCTTCAAATCCAAGGGAGCGACCCCTGATACGCACAGCACGAGGTCGCGCCACAATGCAATCTGCTGTTGGTCTTCCAGTTAGGCTAGGGGAACATCATGGGGTATCGACATCCCTCGGGTGAAGAATTTGGTGGCGTGATTGGCAAGACGGTTTACGAGTCGAAGCCCTGGTGGCCGGCATCGAAGCTGAAAAAAGGTGCTCCCAATGTTGTCGTCGTCGTGCTGGATGACACCGGATTTGCACATCTGGGTTGCTACGGTTCGACGATCAGCACCCCTAATATCGATGCGCTCGCGGCATCTGGTGCGCGCTTCACGGGCTTTCATACAACGGCATTGTGCTCACCAACCCGCGCCTGTCTGCTGACCGGTCGAAATCATCACGCTGTTGGCATGCGTGGGATTTCGAATTTCGATACGGGATTTCCCAATATGCGAGGGGCAATTCCCAAAAGCGCAGCCACTCTCGCCGAAATTCTGCGCGACAATGGATACGCGACGTTCGCTGCTGGCAAATGGCATCTCGCACCTATGGCGGAATGTTCGGCCGCGGGGCCATTCTCAAACTGGCCGCTGCAGAAAGGATTCGATCGCTATTATGGCTTTTTACAGGGCGAGACTGACCAATTTCATCCTGAGCTAACCTGCGATAACCACTTCGTCGATCCGCCGGCTCGTGCCAGCGATGGCTATCACGTTTCCGAAGATATCGTCGACCGCTCCACGGACATGATCCGTGACCTGACGTCACTGGTGCCGGAAAGGCCGTTTTTCCTGTATCTGGCCTTTGGTGCGATGCATTCGCCGCATCAGGCGCCACAGCACTTCCTGGATAAATATCGCGGCAAATTCGATGCCGGTTGGGACAAGGTTCGCGATGAGTGGTACGCGCGACAGAAGCAGATGGGCATTATTCCGCCGGACACCAAATTGGCGCCCCGCAATCCCGGAGTGCAACCATGGGAGGAGCTTTCCGCAAGCCAGAAAGCCTTCGCGACCCGTCTGCAGGAAGCATTTGCCGCCATGCTGGAGCACACGGACCAGCAGATCGGCCGGCTGATGGATTTTCTCAAAGACATCGGCCAGTGGGAAAACACGCTTTTCGTCCTGCTATCTGACAATGGCGCAAGTCAGGAAGGTGGCCAGTCCGGCGTGCTTGATGAAATGAAATGGTTCAACGGTATTGAGGAAGATGTGGATGCCGCTGTACGACGTCTCGATGATATCGGCACAGCCAACAGCCATTGCAATATTCCATGGGGCTGGGCACAGGCGGGAAACACTCCGCTGAAATGGTACAAGCAGAACACCCATGGCGGTGGCGTACGCGACCCCTTGATTGTGAACTTTCCCGGGCGGCTCAACTCGCCCGGAACGCTACGGCGCCAGTTCTGTCATGCCATCGATATCATGCCAACGATTCTTGATTTTGCGGGGATAGACCCGCCGGACGTCGTGGCAGGCGTCAAGCAGATGCCTGTCCAGGGCAGGAGCCTGAGGCCTGCCATCGAAAACGCCGACGCGCGCATCGCACGGGAGACACAGTTCTTCGAGATGCTTGGCCACCGCGGCATGTGGAAGGACGGTTGGAAGGCGGTCACACGCCATCGTCAGGGACAACCCTTCGACCAGGACCGCTGGGAGCTTTATCACCTGGACGAGGACTTTTCGGAAGCCAATGACCTGGCCGATCAGGAACCCGAACGTGTCAAGGCAATGATTGATCTATGGTGGCAGGAAGCGGAGGCAAACGGGGCTCTGCCGCTTGACGATCGTGGAGCCGCAGCGCTCTTTGCGGCCTCCCGTCGTCCTGGGTTGCCTACGGCACGTGAGCGCTTTGTCTATTACCCTCCGCTTTCTCACATCGTGACCGACGCCTGCCCGCCGGTAGCACGTGGCTGGCACATGTCAGCTGAAATTTCTCACGCTATCAGCAATGGAAGCGGCGCGCTGGTGGCACGAGGCAGCATCAACAGCGGCTTTGCGCTGTACATAAAGGATGGGCGTCCGCACTTCGATTATAATTGCTTCCACGTTCACACCCACCTCACTGGCACCGAACCTCTGGCGCCAGGCGATCACGAAATTGAAGTGAGTGTGGCAAGGCGCGATGATGGCGGAGCCGATGTCGCTCTTGCTGTTGATGGCAAAGCCGTTGCCAAAGGCGCGATCACCAAGCTTTTGTTCATAATCTCATCGATGGGGATGGATATCGGACGCAGCCTGGCGCCGGTCAATGGTGATTACGTCGAGCCGTTTACCTATGGGGGACATATCAGGCGCGTGGTCTTTGAGGTGCCATCCTTAAGACATGCCGGGGAGGCAATAGCCCAGGTACGGGCGGCACAGACCCAGCAATAAGCAAGAGTGATACGCAGCCGGCGGGCGTGCAGTTTCGGTTGAGATATGCCGCCCGTCGCTCTTGTTGAACCATAAGAGGCACCTGCCGCTCCTTGCGTCAGCGCTACGGTTGCGCACTATGGGTGGAGAACTGGAGGCCACGGCGCATCGAGAGCAGTGCAGGGGGGCCTTGATCCTCCGTTCTTCTTTGCTGGCAGTCTGGCTTCTGGCCCTCATTCCTAGCGGCTCCAGGCAACGCCCTGTTAACCAGAAGCGGTCATTAATCATGCCAGCGGCCAGGCCGGCCCGAAGAGATGCGAACGGATGGCAAACCGAGGCAGCGTCACCGCATCTTGTCCTCAGCCCGAGCCGCAGGCGCTTGCCCTCGCCCGGCTTTTTTCACCGCTTTCTAGGCTTTTGGTCAGTGGTGGAGACGAACGATTAAGCATAGAGCGCGCGTCCGGCCGCAATGCCTATGGCTGTTATCCCTTGCCCAATTCCGATGTGGTTGCGCTCTCATCCTCGACGGCCACAACCATCTCCGAGCCCGCATACCTGAGGACGGAGAAGGCGCGGGATGATCTTGTCAGGAATGCACTCACGAGCGGCCTTGCAGCCGCATTTGATCAGAGGCTTGACGGCGTGCGCTGGGAACTGCGCACCCAGCTGAAGCTTGATCCGGCAACGCAAATCCTGTTCTCCTCTTCGGGTACGGACTCCCAACAGCAGGTTCTTCTGCTCTTGCGGCAGGTGTTTGGTGCATCGACGTCATGCATAGTTGTGGGCGCCGACCAGACAGGACGTGGCAGCCTCTATACGGCGCGTGGACAACACTTTGGCAATCGTACGGCGCAGGGCCATGTCGTCAGTAAAGGTTGTGCCGTGGGTCGGAACAGCGGAAATGCCATTGGCATCACACTAATCGGGGAAGACGGCGCGTTTCGCGGAGAAGGCGAAACAGATGCTCTCGTATTGGCGGCTGTCGATGCAGAGGTCAAGGCTGGCCGCAACGTCGTGCTCGAGATCATGGCGGCCTCAAAGCTCGGCTGGTCTGCGCCTTCCAGCGCCTGTCTTGACGTGATCGAGGCCCGTTGGCCGCTCCAGGTGCAGATCGTGGTGGACGCCTGCCAGATGCGAATGCCACGCTCGCGTTTGAATGCCCATCTCAGCCGAGGACATGTGGTTCTTTTGACCGGCTCCAAATTCTTTGGCGGACCGCCGTTCAGTGGCGCGTCACTGTGGCCCCATGATCTGCACACGCGCATCTCTGCGATTGAAGCCGCCCCCGAGGGGCTATCCGCTTATGCAAGCCGCGAAGATGTGCCCGTAGGCTGGTTCCGGCTGCGAGGTGTCCTGCCCAGCTCTCCCAATTTCGGGCAATGGCTGCGCTGGGAAGCTGCACTTCTGGAGATGCAATCCTACTATGCCCTGCCAGCTGCCTGGCGGCATGACGCGCTTAGCCGTCTCGCCACGGCAATACCTGCCATGATTTCATCGGTGAGCGGTCTTGAACTCGTTGCTCCCTATAATCGGGATGCTGCCATGCCGGCGACGATCTTCTCCTTCTTTCTTCGTAGCGCAGAGCGCAGGCTCGAGCTTCGGGACGCAACCTTGCTCTACCGGGCGCTCCTCGACGAGAAGGTGGCCACCCTTGGCGATCGGGTCTGCCAGATCGGTCAGCCGGTAGACTTGCCGATGGGGATAGTTCTGCGCCTTGCAATTGGCGCCCGCTCGCTTGTCGAGGCTTTTAGCGAGGATGCCTCCTTAAATCAGCTCCTTGCCAAGGTCAGGGTGGTCCTGTGCGGCATCGGTGAACGGCTTGGGTTGGTGCCCTGGCCACCTACCTCTTGCCGCAGCGCTGGGGATGGCGTTGCCGCAGAAGCTGCCGCGTGGGGGCCGGCCGTAACTCCGCCTTTACCTTGACGCAGTAAGAAAAGGCAGGTGCGGAAGGAAGGACATGCGGCCCGCGTCAACACTAGCGTACTTGGCAGTTGCAGCGCTATTTGCCAGCCCGGCACTTGCAGCGTCCGGCCAAGCCATGCCCCACCACAAGATCACGCAGGCTGTCAGCTATGTTGCGATCAAACCAATCTATGCAACCGTTCTGGATGCAGGCAGGCCAGTGGGATTGCTTCTGGTCTCCTTTGGTCTCGATATTCCCAATGCGGCGCTGAGAGAGCGCGCCGAGGCCGCGCTACCGCTGCTGCGTGACGCCTATGTTCGCAACATAATGGCGTTTTCTGCAGCTGCCGTGCGCCCGTTTGAGCAACCGGATGTCGATCTCATCGCCCGTCGCCTGCAAGCCGTCACTGATCAGAAATTGCAACAAACTGGCGCCCGCGTCCTGCTCATTGAGGTCATGCTGCAAATGTCCCGCTGAGGCGATCACGTTGAACCTGCCACAGGTTCAGCGATTGGCCCCTGGCACCCAGAGCACGTCCCCCCCGTTTGTGGAATTGGCAAATCGCGCCGCGACAAAAAGGTGATCAGACAGGCGGTTGATATATTTAAGCGCAGGCTCACTCACCGCTTCACCATCTGCCAGCTCCACCATCAGCCGCTCCGCCCGCCGCACGACTGTACGGGCCAGATGAAGATGCGCCGCCGTGGCCGTCCCACCTGGCAGCACGAAGGAGCGCAGCGGTTCAAGCTCGGCGTTCATGCGATCGATCTCCTGCTCAAGACGATCGACCTGGGATTGGATAACCCGCAAGGCTCCCTCGTGGGGTTTGGCCACCTCGGGCACGCACAGGTCAGCGCCAAGATCAAAGAGGTCGTTTTGAATGCGCTCGAGCATCGCTGCCAATTCGCCGTCGGCCGTCAAGCGGGCCAGACCGATCGCGGCATTGGCTTCATCGACCGAGCCATAGGCCTCGATCCGCAATGCGTGCTTGGGCAAGCGTGTGCCATCGCCAAGGGCTGTGGTACCCCTGTCACCGGTGCGGGTATAGATTTTATTGAGCTTCACCATGGGGGCGAATTTA
>JAKAVI010000187.1 GCA_021817355.1 Pseudomonadota bacterium
AGCCCACCATGCCTGTTGCTAATAGAATTTTCGGGGCCGGGCGCCCGTTCGCGCTCCCGAACGTTAATAACCCGACGCCGATCCGCTTTGGCGTTCCCGAGAGCATGACGCTTGATTTCAAGCAGACAGTAAAAACGCTCTTCGGGGAAAACATCTTTCCGGAAGACGTGTCTGGTGGTCAGATGACGGTTACCGGCAAGGTCACCATGGGCGAACTTAATGGCGACCTGTTTGCCAGTATGTTCCAAGCGACCCTGGCTGCAGGAACGACGGCGCAGATTGACAAAGAAATGGGGGTGGTGGCAGCCGCGACCCCGTTCAAGATCACCGTTGCAAACTCAGCCACTTGGACCGTTGACCTCGGTGTTCAGACTGCGGCCGGGATAAGGCTATCGCGCGTTGCGGCCGGAAGCGAAGTGGCCGGTGAATCCTATTCGGTGGCGGCAGGTGTTTACACCTTTGCATCGACGGATGCTGGCGTAACCTACTACATCAGCTATCTCTACACCGAGAGCACCGCCGGCCATTCGATGACGCTGAAAAACGCGCTGCAGGGCGCAACGGCGAGCTTTACCGCCGTGCACGTGTTCAGCAATCGCAGTTCGCAAAATATCGTCACACTCAACAACTGTATCCCGTCCAACACGACCCTCGGAACCAAGGAGGGCGACTACGGCAAGCCGACCTATGACTACGACGCGGCCGTGGATGCAAACGGGATACTTGGGACGATGGCTCTCGCGGCGTAATGCCAAATGACTGAGGAAGATCGCCGCCGCCTCGGTGAACGCAGGCGCATGATTTTTGAAAATGTGGCAAATGGCGTCAATATTGACGCGCTTAAGACCACTTTTCGGGCTTCACCTGAAGAGATCCAACGGGAAACTGCATTTGTAGCCCGCAAGATCACGGAATACCGATTCCAGCGGCGTCTTCCTCCAGTCCAGTGCGGGAATATACCTGAGATTAGGGCTAACCGCGTCGTTCTGCTGGCCAGTCTGTCCAAAATTGGGCCGATGACATTGTCAACAGAGCTTATCCTGCCGCGGCTTCTTGTTCATGACATAAAGACGGCTTCTGACTTCAGCGAAGCGCGTCACATGGTAAATTCGGCCAGATGAGGGCTTGCGTATGACATCTCGGAAAGTGACGTTAGGGGGACGCACATTTGACGTCCCCCTTTTTGTTTTGAGGCACACCATACAAATCTACCCTCTATGTCAGAAGCTTGGTGGGGTCGTGGCGCGTTCGGTACTCAACGAGGGTGTACTTACGGCTAGTGCCGAAGAAATGATCGATATGGCTGATGCTGTATTTCTGGGATGTCGGGCGGCTGAGCCGGCTTTGACGCGCGACGAATTTGACAACCTTCCCGTCGCTCCCCATGAGCTGTTCGAGGCCTTTCTGATCATGCGCATTCAGACGGGCGCGTGGCGCCAGGCCAGCTCTGAGGGATCAGATGACGCGGGGGAAGCCCCCGGGGGGACAGCGGCCCCCCAGACGGACGTGACATCGACTTCAATCGAATCCTCAGCGAGCTGATCCGCTACTTTCATCAGCCGAAAGAGTACTGGCTCGATTCCACCACCCTGGTTGACTACGTCGATATATACGGGCGATCGCTTACCGAGACGCCCCCGACGGATGTCCTTGTCGCTGCCTATTTCCGCGGTCAGGGGTGGCTCAAATCCGACAATGAACAATCGAAAATTGACGCCGAGAAGGTGCTCCAAGCCTGGGCGCCGGAAGTTCCTGAATTTGTGCCGTGAGGGGTAAGAATGCCCAATAATATCGCCATCAAGATCACGGCAGAAACCACGCAGCTAACTGCGCAGTTGGCGGTTGCGAAGGCGGAACTGAGTGGGTTCCAAAAGCAGCTTGGGACACTGGCGAAGGACGCGCAGGCAACAGGGATCGGGCAGGGCATTTCGCAGGAAATGCTGGCCACATCGGAATCAGTTGCGGCAGCCCAGGCCAAGGTCGTTTCTATCAAGAGTGCCCTCAAGGAAACGGAAGCCGTCGGCGCGCCAGCTCTCGCGGAAGTGGGGTCTGCGGCAGAAACGACGGCTACTAACTTTGGCGTAGTGGCGTATGAAGCCCAGGCGGTAGCGGACGAATTGAGCAGCGGCCGCTGGCGCCGAGCCCCATCATCTCTCGGGCGCCTTCTCATTGAGGGACTTCGCATCCCCCCGATGATGGTAGGAATCGGCGCGGCAGCGGCAGTTGCAGCTGCTGGTCTCGGGTATTTGGAATATAAGGCCCTGGAGGCCGAGAAGGAGGTTGACGACTTAACAACCGCCTTCCAGCTCACGGGGCGCGGCGCCGAAGTGGGTGCTAGTGGTGTCCAGTACATGCTGGACTTCCTGAACAGCGTGCCGAACGCGAGTTCGGACGCTACGCAGGCATTTGTCCAGTTCGCGGCCACATCTGAACAAGTCAACCTCGGGCTCGCCTATCAGGTGGGACAGCTCCTGCCTGATTTTGAAAAGGCTTACGGCAAGAAGGCCCCTGAAGCTGCTGGCAAGCTTCTCGCCTCGCTGTCGGACCTCTCAGTGAAGGGATTTCGGAAGCTCGATCAAACGATGCTCAACCTGTCTCCGACAGAATATGAGCAGATTGAACGGCTGATTGAGATTGGCGACCAAGCCAAGGCCACCTCTGAGATCATGCAAATTCTGGCCCATCGGACGGGCAGCTACATAAAAAGTAACGGAGATCGAATTTACGACATCGAGCATAAGATGTCGGAGGTAGTCAAGAACGCAGCTTTCCGCGAGGGCATCCACATCAACTTTGATCCGAAGTCGATCCAGAGCATCGAGCAGGTCAAGAAGGTTCTGTCTGCTCAGGGTGGCTTCGTTAGTCAGGGCGCGATTGGTGAACTTGACAAGTTGGAAAAAGAAATTCGTTATTGGCGCGCGCTTGAGGCAAAAGATGCAAAGGGCCAAGCAGATCAAAAATATAAGGCGCGGGTTCAGGCAGCGGAGCAGCTAAACGAACGCCTTGATAAGCAGGCACAACTTACGAAAGAGTTAAAAGGATATCAGGCAGGTCTCGCTCAAGCAGAGACGCGCCATGATCGGCACGGTATTAAAGAGTTCAGCCTGTCCATCGCCGAAACGCAAAAGGAACTGGACGCGCTAAAAAAGCACCATGACGATCATAAGAATAAGGCGTCTAATCCGTTCAAAGGCACTGGGTTTAGCAATGCCGGATCACAAGCGATAGCTCAGGCCCGTGAGGCTATTTCGGCCATCAATGCCGACCAGAAGCTAGGCGACAAGGAGCGCATTAACGAGATAAATAAGACGTATGCCCAGTTACTCAATTCTGGGAAGCTGAACGCGGCGCAGCGGATTGCGGTCGAAACCGAAATGAACCGCAACATCCTCGAAGTGGAAAAGCGCGCGGAAGCGGACAAACGGCAAATTGCTTCCGACAACGCTCGCACCAAGATAGAGCTCGCCCAAACATCGTACCAGGAATACCAGTCAAATCTGGCATCCCAAGTGGCTGCCGGAAAAATATCTCACGCGCAGGAAGTGTCCGACTTAACGCGCGTCCTCCTTTTGATGGAGAACCTTCAGCTTACCGCAATCAATAAGTCGATCGAAGGCTACTCAAAGGACAGCGTAGCTTATGCTCGGGCTCAAAATCAGAAGCTTCTGGTCACGGAGCACACACAGGCCAGGATAGCTGAGCTAAAGGCTAGAAATTCCAAGAACGAGGTCCGCGACTTTCAAAGGACGCATCAGGAGCTTCTGGGCTTCGAGCGGAACTTTATCGACGGCATGATTACTGGCCAGCAGAATTTGGGCCAGATGACGGAGCAGTTTGCGCTTCGCAGCTTTGAAAACATCGTCGTCGGCGAAGCAAAAATGTGGACCGAGCGGCTTCTCTTGCAAAAGACTGGAAACGCTCAAGGGAAGGCTATGAGCCTTGAGGCGACGTTGACGCAGATAGGCCATGACGCTGCTAAGGCTTACTCCGGCGCCTACTCTGCTCTCGTCGGGATTCCCATTGTCGGCCCGATCTTGGCACCTATAGCTGCAACGGCGGCTGAGGTCGCTGTCTTTGGTGCAGAAGCCCTCGCGAGCGCCGAAGGCGGACAAATGCAAGTCCCATACGACGGGCAGCTTACCCAGCTCCACAAGAACGAAATGGTCATACCTGCACACATTGCCAATCCGCTTCGGTCTTTCGCGGTTGACCTCGCGGCTGGTAAATCGTCGAGTTCTTCGGCGTCGTTTGACGGTGCATCCCCTGACGTTCATTTCCATGTTCATGCGAACGATACGCGGGGCGTGCAGGCATTTTTCAATGAACACGGAGAGAGCATCGCCCGGACATTGAATAGGGTCTGGAAAACGTCGCCAAATCTGCATCCGTCAGCGGCGTAAACTCAATCAACTGTCGTATCGCATCCGTGCATTATACGAACGGCGGCGACACCATCTTTCCAAGCCCTGCCGAAAGCTTGTGCCTTTATCTCGCTTTTTACAGCTTGTTTACTTACGAAAGGATTTCCGTTCGCGTGCTCACACGCAACTATCGAGTTGATATCCGCATTCTTGGAGACGGAATTCCATATGGTGTAAACGACGAAACCAACGACCGCAATTCCGATGAATGAGTAGCAGAAAATAGTGAACCCATATTGATCGAAAAAAGATATTTGTCTTCTACGGCACGCCTTACATACGCTCGCGCCTTCGTTCATCTGTTCCCCGCAATGTACGCAGTTCATATTTCGCCTCCGTCTAAGTGGCGGAAGGGTGAACGATGAGTGCAAAAAAGACAACCGCCGGTAAATTTCCCTGTTTAATCACGCAGTTAGGATAACGCGCCGTGGCCGTCCCGACATTCCCAACGCTCAAGGCCAAGCTTCCTTTCGATAGGGAGGTAATGGGCAACTATTCCCTGCAGGAATCGATCAGCGGGTTGCGGACACAATTGTCGTTTTGGTCCTACCCGCGTTATCGGTACACCCTCAGCTTTGATCTATTAAGATCATATGCGTCCTACACGGAGTGGCAGGCTCTGGAGGGCTTTTATACCCAGATGATTACGTCGCCAGGCGTCTTTCAATACAATGACGTGGATGATGGGGCGGTAACAGATCAGCTATTCGGGACCGGCGACGGAACCACCACTACGTTCCAGCTTGTGAGCGACCTCGGCGGAGTGTTGCGGCCAGTCTTTTGCCCGACCGGGATACCTGAGATCTACAGCAATGGAACGCTGTTGACGAGCGGGTACACGATTAGCAGCTATGGCGTCGTAACCTTTACGACTGCGCCGGCAAGCGCCGCTGCTCTAACGTGGACAGGCACGTTCAACTGGTACTGCCGCTTTGAGCAGCAAACTCCTAAGTTCAGCAAGTTTGCTTCCGGGTTCCGTAGTCTCTCCCAGCTTGTGTTCAGCACGGAAAAGTTCTGATGAAAACGCCTTGGTACGAGACGTCCTCTGGCGCAACGATGGCGCTTTTGCAAAGCCGTCAATTCGTTCTGTGTGATCTTTACACAATATCGCTTACTGACGGCGTCACGGTCCTTCGCTTTGCCGCTGCTGATATAGACATTGTGATCGGGAGCAACACGTGGGGCCATAAAGGACCATTCTTTGACAAATCATCGAGCAAGACACATGCGCGGTGGAAGGTGGGGACGGGCGTTGATAAATGGACCGTTGATGTTATTCCGCGCCTAGTCGATCCCGTCACGGGCGCGTCCAATCCTGACACAATCAACGGCGTGCCGTGGTTGCAGGCTGTCAAGGCTGGTGTGCTGGACGATGCCGTCATGCAGGTGGATCGGGCTTATCTTTCGGAATGGCCCGTATATGGCTCACCTGCCGTAGTGACCGGGGCAATCACACTCTTTAAGGGACTGGTTGGCGACGTGTCCTTTGGGCGCGATGCGCTGACGATTGAAGCCGTCAGCTACATGGACTTGCTCAATCTACAGATGCCACGAAATACCTATCAGGTGATGTGCCGCCATAGCCTATTCGACGTAGGATGCACGCTTATTGCGTCCAATTTTGCTGTCAACGGGTCAGTGGCAGCCATTGTTGGAAACAATGTATTCACGTCAACCGCTGCTGCACCGCCCGGATCGGCGACGTTTGCACTCGGCAAGATCACAATGACCTCTGGCGCCAATAAAGGATGGTCGAGGACCGTCAAGAGCTGGGATAGCACAAGCGGAACCTTCACACTTATATCGCCGTTTCCGCTACCTTTGGCCGTATCGGATACCTTTACCGCCTATGCAGGCTGCGACAAGTCCCTGACAACATGCACAGCGTTCAACAATTTGGCTAACTATGGCGGCCAGCCGTACATTCCTGACGCTACAACGGCGATATGACGCTCCTTCTGCGTAGTAGGATCGTCGCGGAGGCGCGAAGCTGGGAAGGCACGCGCTGGCACCATATGGGGCGCCTGAAGATCCGCAGAAACGAGCGCGGGTTGATTGTAGAGCCCGGCGGCGTCGATTGTGTGATGCTGGTCTATATGACCTATACCGCACTCGGGATTATCCCTGAGTTTGAGGTTGAGCCCTATCCTGAGCAATGGTTTCTGCATAGCGACGTTGACCGGCTTCTGCCGATCCTCCGCGATTACGGTCACGAAGTCGAAACGCCGCAGCCCGGCGATGTGGTCGCGTATCGTATGGGCCGCTCTTTTGGTCATGCCGCCATCGTCATGGATACCGGATGGCCGAATATCCTGCACGCTCACCGTATGGCTGGGCGAGTTCTAGGTGACGTTGGGAACGCGGGATTTCTGTCTCGGCGGCAACGTAAGTTCTTCTCCATCATTCGAGATTAGCTCATGAGCGTTTTGCTAGGTGGTGGCCACGGCAGTCATTTGCAGCGGCCATCTCCGACATTGAAGGTGCAGACCTCTATCGTCGGACGCCCCATACCAAAGGGCGCCGGGCGGTTCATGGTCGCGCCTAATCTGATTTGGTATGGCAACTTTAACGCCAAGAAGCAGTCAACGGGCGGGAAGGGCGTAACGGGGTCCGCCGGCAAAGGCGGTGCAAGTTATGAGTATTCTGCCGCGCTCTATATGGCGCTCTGCCAAGGGCCGGTCACGGCAGAGGTTGTCCGCGTATGGGCAAACCGCACTGTCAATTCGATGTATAGGCTAGGCCTGACAAGCATTTCGGGCAGCTATACTCAGAGCGCGTGGTCATATCTTGCAGAACAAAATCAGCCAATTCAGGAGTGGCATGTAATCCCCACCTCCGCGCCATACACGGTGACGGTGGATTACAATAATCCATTTTACAAAGATGCCGGAGTTGTTGATAGCAACGGCAACCCGTTCCGATATGGTGACGGTGGTTCCGAAGGCTATACGGTAGATACCGCGACGGGCACATATACCTTTAGCAACTTGGCTGCTGGCGTCTCTGTTGGTATTAGCTACACGGCGGGAAATCAGCCGACGCAGAACATTCCGTATCGCGGCATTGCGGCCATTGTATCCGGCCCTATGAACCTTGGCACTTCTCCGACGCTGCCAAATATCCGCGTTGAGGTGCAGGCCGACATTGGAAACGCGATCCCGACCAAGCCTGACGCAAGCCCGAAGGATTGGATTATTGATCTTCTGACAAATGAATATGACGGTGTAGGTTTCCCGAGTGCGGCCATTGGCGACCTGAGCGTCTATGACGCCTATTGCAAGGCCAATGGGCTACTTATCTCGCCGGTTCTTACTGACTTCACGGCCGCATCCTCTCATATATCAGAAGTGCTTAAGGCGACCAATTCAGAGATGGTGTGGTCCAATGGTCTTTTGACCGTGGTCCCATATGGTACTGCGAGCATCACGGCCAACGGATATACCTATCCCGCGCCGTCTGCGCCGGAATACTCGCTCACGGATTCCGACTTCTTGGCTCCGCAAGGCGGAAACCCTAATTCTTCCGCTTCAAGTTCAAGCGATGCGCCAGTGCAGGGCGTCCGCAAGCGCCAGCGTGAACAATATAACATCATCAAAGTCGAATATTTGACGCGGGATAACAACTACGATCCCATGCTCGCGGAGGCGTTCGACCAGGCGTCAATAGACGAATACGGGAAGCGCCCAAAATCGCTCGAAAGCTTCCACTTTATCTGCGATCCAGACGCGGCGATGATGAGCGCCAATCTGCTTCTAGGTCGGCAGCAGATACGGAATACCTACACCTTCACCGTTGGACAATGGCTCGCGCTGGTCGATCCAATGGACATCATTGCGATTACAGATGCCAATCTCGGCCTGACAGATCAATGGGTGCGGGTCTTAGAAATTGATGAAAATAGCGATTACTCCCTAACCATTACGGTTGAGGAATATCTGGAAGGTAGTGGCGCTTCCCCACTTTTCCAGACACTTACAAAGCAGGGATGGCAGGCTCCCGTAAATGTGCCAGCGCCGGTAGCCAACACCCCGGTTTTATTTCAGTCGCCGTTCCAGGTCTCGCAAAATCTTCAGCTATTACTCGCTGCCAGCGGTACGGGATCGTGGTCGGGCGCCCATGTATGGCTATCGAGCGATGGCACGAATTACTCAGAGATCGGGATAATTGAAGGGCCGGCGCGCATGGGGACGCTGGTAAACCCGCTGCCCGCCGGAAGTGACCCCGATACAACGGACACACTGACTGTTGACCTTTCCGAAAGCGGCGGCGTCCTTGTATCCGGCACACAGGCGGATGCCGATCAGGCGCGCACGCTCTGCTACGTCGATGGTGAGTTTATATCCTTTGAGACGGCCACGCTGGTATCCGGCAACGAGTACAACCTGACATATCTGCGGCGCGGGCTGTACAATTCCCCAATTACGGCGCACCCGGCTGGCTCTGTGTTTGTGCGGGTTGACGACGCGCTTTTGCCGATTCCGTAC
>JAKAVI010000056.1 GCA_021817355.1 Pseudomonadota bacterium
TCGTGAGTGGACCTTAGCCAAGCCGCAGTTCGCAGTTCTCTTCGGCGAGCGGTTTATGAAGGCCCTGGTGGCGTAATGTTCAACCGCCTATCCATACACAAGATTCCTGATAGTGCCCTGGTGACCGCGCCAAACCTTCAGGGTTCAACGCGCTGCCGCAACCCTCCCGCACCAAGAATGGGCACCCTCAGGCATCGACAAAGCGTCCATAGAACCCCGCCCAGCGACGCTGCGTCCACAGCCGGAAGCGGTCCAGATAGAGATAGATCACAGGGGTCGTATAAAGCGTGAGCAGCTGGCTCACAATGAGCCCGCCCACAATCGCCACCCCCAGTGGCTGGCGCAGTTCCGAACCCGTGCCAAAACCGATCGCAAGCGGTACCGCTCCCAAAATGGCCGCGAAGGTCGTCATCAAGATCGGCCGGAAGCGCTTCAGGCAGGCAGTGTAGATCGCTTCCTTCGGGCTCAGCGACAGTTCACGCTCAGCCACCAGCGCAAAGTCGATCATCATGATGGCGTTTTTCTTGACGATGCCGATCAGCAGCAGCACGCCGATGAGCGAGATCAGACTGAAATCGATGTGAAACAGCAGCAGCGCCAAAAGCGCGCCTACCCCGGCCGAGGGCAAGGTCGACAGGATCGTCAGGGGATGGATGTAGCTCTCGTAAAGAATGCCCAGCACCAGATAGACCGCAAGGATCGCCGCCAGCAGAAGCAGTGGCTCATCGCCGAGCGAGCTTCTGAATTCCGCCGCGGTACCGGCAAACCCGCCATGGATCGAGATCGGCACATGCAGCCTTGCCATGGTGCGGTCGATCGCGGTCGTAGCCTCGCCCAAAGAGACATGGGGCGGCAGGTTGAAGGAGAACGTCGTCGCCACAAACGGGCCCTGATGATTGACCTGCAAGGGCGCCGTCGAATAGCTCAGATGGCTCAGCGTCGCCAACGGCACCATCTGCTCGGCGCTGGTGCTGAGCGCCGAACCGGTCGAGATGCCACCTTGCGCCGAGGTCGAAATCGCGTTGAGCTGGGCATTGCGTACCGCAGCGCTCGCGATGCTGGACACACCACTGCCGGCGCCCTGGAGCACTACGGTGCCGGCGGCAGCGGCGGTCGCCGCACTGCCGCTGATCGCGCCGCCCGAGGTGCTGATATAGATATCCCGCAGCATTTGCGGGCTCTGCCAGAACTGGTGCTCCACCGCCATCACCACATGGTAGGTGTTGTCGTTCTGGTAGATGGTCGAGACCGGACGCTGCCCAAAGGCATCATAGAGCGTATTGTCAATCTGCATGAGCGAAACACCCAGGCGCGAGGCGGTGGCGCGATTGACATCGACATTGACCTGAAGTCCGCCCGCCTGATGGTCGGTATTGACATCCTGGAGCTGCGGCACCTGCTTCAGGGCATTGGTGATCTTGGGCAGCCATTGGTTCAGCGTGCTGAGACGATCGGCTTCGAGCGTGTACTGATAGGCACCGTTACCCTCGCGCCCCCCGGCCCGCACGTCGGACGCACCGACAAGATAGATCCGCGCGCCGGCCACCCGCATCAGCCTGCTGCGCAGACGCTCGGCCACCTGATTGGTGCTGAGACCGCCACGTTCGGACTGCGGCTTCAGCTGGATGAAAACCCGCCCGGTGTTGGTCGCTCCACCTACAGGACCTGCGCCCCCGCCGATAAAGCCGGTGACATGGGCCACTGCCTTGTCCTCGCGGATCAGCCGCATGAAGGTCCTGAACTTCTTGGACATCAGCTGAAACGAGATGTTCTGGTCGGCAACAATGCCGCCGCGGATCATGCCGGTGTCCTCGCTCGGGATGAAGCTTTTGGGTACCACCACGAAGAGATAAAAATTGAGCACGATGGTGACAGCAAGCACGATCATGATCGTACCGGGATAGCGCAGCGCCCAGCCCAGCGAGCGCTCATAGGCGCGATGGGCCTTGACATAAATGGCTTCTGCCAGCCGGCCTAGCCTGCCCTCCGTCGAGCCATGGCCCGGCTTGAGGTCGAGCCAGGCACAGAGCATGGGCGTCGTCGTCAAGGAGACCACCAAGGAGATCAGGATCGAGGCCGAGAGGGTAATGCCGAATTCATGGAAGAAGCGTCCCGGCAGTCCGCCCATCAGCACCACCGGCAAAAATACCGCAATCAGCGACAGGCTCATCGCCAGCACGGTAAAGCTGACCTCTCCGGCGCCTTTTACTGCCGCCTCAAAGCGCGGCATGCCATCTTCGATATGCCGGGTCACGTTTTCGAGCACCACGATGGCATCGTCCACCACAAAGCCGGTGGCCACCGTCAGCGCCATCAGCGACAAATTGTCGAGGCTAAAGCCAAAGGCATACATCACCGCGAAGGTGCCGATCAGTGACAGTGGCACGGCAACCGTAGGGATGATGGCGGCTCGCCCATTGCGCAGGAAGAAGAACACGACGAGGATCACCAGCATGACCGAAATGCCCATCGCACTTTCGACATCGATGAGCGAGGCACGAATGCTGGGCGTGCGGTCGCTGACGATGTGAATCCGCACTGAGGGCGGCAGCGCTGCCGCCAGCGCCGGCAGCTCCTTCTTCACTTTGTCCACTGTGTTGATGATATTGGCGCCCGGCTGACCGAACAGAATCACGAGCACCGCCGGCTGGTTATTGGTCATGCCGAGATTGTGGACGTCCTCGACACCGTCATAGACATGGGCGACGTCGGACAGCCGCACCGGGGCATTGTTGCGATAGGCGATGATCAGGTTGCGGAACTGGGCAGCCCGCGAGGCCCGGTCATTGCTGTAGATCTCGAACTTTTTCGTGCCCTGGGCCACCGCGCCCTTGGGCGCATTGGCATTGGCGCTGGCAATGGCCGCACGGACATCCTCAAGACCGATGCCATATTTGAAGAGCATCAGGGGATTGAGATCGACGCGGACCGCGGGCAAGGAAGAGCCACCCAGTTCGACCTGCCCGATCCCGGAGATCTGGCTCAGCTTCTGCTGGATGATGTTGGAGGCTGAGTTATAGATCTGCCCGGGGGTCAGCGTGCGCGAGGTCAAAGACAGGATCAGAACCGGAAATGCTGCCGGATTGAGCTTGCGGTAGGAGGGATTGCTGCGCAGTCCGGCGGGCAGATCCGCCCGCGCCGCGTTGATCGCCGCCTCAACATCGCGGGCGGCCCCGTTGATGTCGCGGCTGAGGCCAAATTGCAGCACGATGAAGGTCGAGCCCTGCGAACTTCTGCTCGTCATCTCGGTGACATTGGCGATGGTACCCAGATGGCGTTCGAGCGGTGTCGCCACGCTTGTCGCCATGGTTTCGGGACTGGCCCCGGGCATCTGCGCCTGAACAAAGATGGTCGGAATATCGACGTTCGGCAGTGGCGCCACCGGCAAGAGCGGAAATGCCACCAGCCCCGCGATCGCAAGCCCGATCGTAAGCAGGATCGTGGCTACCGGTCGGCGGATGAAGAAGGCGGGCAGGTTCATTCGGCAGGCGCCCGTGTCAAAGCCGAGCCGCGGCCAAACCGCGCTCTGAGATCGCGCGACAGCCGGTCAAAATAAAGATAAATCACCGGCGTCGTGAACAGGGTCAGAAGCTGGCTCAGGATCAGCCCGCCGACAATCGAAATGCCGAGCGGATGACGCAGCTCAGAGCCCGCCCCTGAGCCCAGCATCAGGGGAAGCGCGCCAAACAGCGCCGCCACCGTGGTCATGAGAATAGGCCTGAAGCGCAGCAGCGCGGCGCGCTTTATGGCCTCAGGTGCGGGTAGTCCCAGCTTGTTCTCGGCCACGAGGGCAAAGTCGATCATCATGATCGCGTTTTTCTTGACGATGCCGATGAGCAGTACGATGCCGATGATCGAGACAATATCCAGTTCATGGCCTGAGATGATCAGCGCGATCAGAGCTCCAACACCGGCAGAGGGCAACGTCGAAAGAATGGTGAGGGGATGAATGAAGCTTTCATAGAGCATGCCAAGCACGATGTAGACCACGACTATGGCCGCCAGGATGAGCAGCACCTCGTTGGACAGCGCCGACTGAAAGGCCAACGCCGTCCCCTGGAACGCGGTCGACACCTGTGCCGGCAAGCCGATGGCCCGCTCGCTCTGACGAATGGCGCTAACGGCACTGCCCAGCGAATAGCCAGGAGCGGTGTCGAAGGAAATCGTTGCCGCCGGGAACTGGTTCAGGTGACTGATGGACAGAGGCTTGCGGGTGATTTCGATGCGGGCGATGGCCGAGAGCGGTACCTGTCCGCCACCGGCCGAGGGCAGATAGATCTGTTGCAGCGATGACACCGATTTCTGCAGCCGCGGACTGGCCTCAAGGATCACCCGGTACTGATTGGACTGGGTGAAGATGGTGGTGATCTGACGCTGACCGAAGGCATCGTAGAGCGCGTTATCGACCGCAGCTGCGGTGATGCCAAGGCGCGCGGCATTGTCACGGTCAACCACCACACTGGCCGCTGCGGCCTCATCGAGATCATCGGTCGAGACCTGGATGAGTTCGGGACGCTTGCGCAGCGCCGCCACCACCTTGGGCACCCAGGCATGAAGCTCCGCCGTGGCAGCGCTCTGCAGGGTGAACTGATAGGGCGCGGTACTGACGGTGGAGGCCACGGTGAGATCTTGGACCGGCTGCAGCGAGAGCTGGATGCCGGCAACCTTGCGAGCGAGTGCGGCCAGTCGGCTTTCAACCTCAAATATCGAATGCCGACGCTGGTCCTTGGGTTTGAGATTGATATCCATGCGCCCCTGATTGAGCGTCATGTTGGTGCCATCGATCCCGATGAAGGAGGACAGGCTGACGACATCGCGATCCTTGAGGATCGCTTTGGCGAGAGCTTCCTGGCGCGCTGCCATGGCGGTAAAGGAGATATCGGGACTGGCGCGGGTCATGCCCAAAAGCAGGCTCGTATCCTGCACCGGGAAAAAGCCCTTGGGGATGATGATGTAAAGGACGACGGTGAGGACCAGTGTCGCCACGGCCACCATCAGTGTCAGGGGTTGGCGCGCCAGTACAAAGTCGAGCCCGCGCGCATACTGGGCAAGCACCCGCTCATAGGCCGTTTGCCACAGCCGCGCGAGACCTCTTGGGCTGGCTTGCAGCGATTTGTGGCGCAGCATCCTGGCGCAAAGCATCGGCACCAGGGTGAGCGAAACCACCGCCGAGATGAGGATGGTGATGGCCAGGGTGATTGCGAACTCACGGAACAGGCGGCCGACAACCTCCTGCATGAAGAGGAGCGGGATGAGTACGGCAATGAGGGATACGGTCAACGAGATGATGGTGAAGCCAATCTCTCCTGCCCCCTTGAAGGCGGCCTCGAGCGGCGTTTCACCGGCCTCCAGATAGCGCGCGATGTTTTCGATCATCACGATCGCGTCGTCGACAATGAAGCCAGTGGCAATGGTAAGGGCCATCAGTGACAGGTTGTCGAGGCTGAAGCCCAGCAGATACATTACGGCAAAGGTGCCCACGATCGAGAGGGGCGCGGACAGGCTCGGAATGAAGGTAGCCGGCAGGTTGTGGAGAAAGAAATAGATCACGAGCACCACCAGGATCACGGCGAGCACGAGTTCGAACTCGGTGTCCGCGACCGAGGCGCGGATGGTGGTGGTGCGGTCGGTGAGCACATGCAGCCTGACCCCGGCCGGCAGCCCCTTCTGGATCATGGGCAGGATCTCTTTGATGTGGTCGACCACCGAGATCACATTGGCGCCAGGCTGACGCTCGATGTTGAGCAGGATTGCCGGACGGGTGTTCATCCAGCTGGTCAGCTGGTTATTCTGCGCCCCGCGGACGATGGTTGCCACATCCTTGAGCCGCACCGGGGCGCCGTTCTTGTAGGCAATGATGATGTCGCCATAGGCGCTGGGAGATTCCAGCTGGTCATTGGTGGCAATGGTGTAGGCGCGGGATGGACCATCAAAACTTCCCTTGGGCGCATTGGCATTGGCGTTGGCGATGGTGGTGCGCAAATCATCGAGACTGAGGCCATAGGCCGCCAGCGCCTGAACATTGACCCGAACCCGCACCGCCGGCCGGTGGCCCCCGGCCAATGAGACAAGACCGACACCTGCCAGCTGCGAAATGCGCTGCGCCACCCGCGTATCAGCCAGGTCCTCGACGCTCGTCAGGGGCATGGTTCTGGAGGTCATGGCCAGGGTCAGGACCGGCGCGTCGGCCGGATTGATCTTATTGTAGACAGGAGGGGCCGGCAGATTCTGCGGCAGGAGCGACTGGGCGGCATTGATCGCCGCCTGCACCTGCTGTTCGGCAACATCGAGGCTCAGCGAAAGATCAAATTGCAGGGTGATGACCGAGGCGCCACCGGAGCTCACCGACGACATCTCCTTCAGCCCTGGCATCTGCCCGAGCTGGGTCTCAAGCGGCGCCGTCACCGTCTTGGTCATGACATCGGGACTGGCACCGGGCAAAAAGGTCACCACCTCGATGGTGGGATAATCGACCTCCGGTAGCGCCGATAGCGGCAGGAACTGAAACCCAACCACCCCGAGCAGAAAGATCGCAATCATCAGAAGTGAGGTTGCGACCGGGCGGCGGATAAAAAGAGCCGAAGGGCCCAAGGGCTTAATCCTTCTGTATACGGATCAGTTCCGCTGACCGGCCCGCGTCACGCCGGCCGTCCCGGCTGGATGCCCGGCAAGGTCCTGGCGATGACGCGCGAGCCAGGCCGCGCGCGCCTTCGGGCTGAGAGCCTTCAGCTGCGCCTGCTGCTGCGCCGTCAGCTTTGCGCCCAAAGGCGCGCTGGTGCGCCCTTCATGGGCGAGCAACAGCGCGGCCGACCGGCTGCCCGGTGGCGCCTTGCTGGGGCGCTGGACTTTCAGCCCGTGCGCGTCCGGCAGGCTCACCTTCGCACCATCGCTCAAGCGGTCAGCGCCATCCTCCACCACGGTATCGCCTGGAGCGAGCCCCTTTAAAATCTGCACCTGACCATTGTCGGTCACCCCGGTTTTGACCGCGCGCAGCGAGACCGTGAGGTTGGGATTGACGACATAGACGTATTCGCCTTCGGCGCCTTGCTGCACCGCGGCCGCCGGCACCGTGGTCTGCCCGGGCAGGGTTTGCGCATCCAGGTGGATGTTGACGAAAGCGTTGGGGAACAAAATGCCATCGGCGTTGTTGAACATCGCCCGCAGCTTCACCGTTCCGGTGGATGGATCAACAACATTGTCCACGCTTGCGAGCGTGCCGCGGGCAATCATCCGCGTATTGCCGCGATCATAGGCCTCGGCGATAAGTGTATGACCCCGGGCCATCTGCTCGCGAATAATCTCAATATCATCTTCAGGCAGCGTGAAGAGCACGCTCATCGGCTGCATCTGGGTGACCACGACAATCGGACCGGTCTGATCGGCCGTCACCAGATTGCCAAGATCCACCTGACGCAGACCCACGAGCCCGGCCACCGGTGCACGCACAAGGGTGTAACCGAGGTTCAGCGTCGCGCTCTCGACATTGGCCTTGTCGGCCAGCACGCTCGCTTCATCCTGCTTTACGCTCGCGACCTGGGTCACATATTGCTGCTGGGAGATCGCATTGACCTTGGCCAGATGGGCGTAGCGCGCTTCGTCAATCCGCGCATTCGCCAAAAGGGCCTGATCGCGGGCGAGCGTTGCCTTGGCCTGATCCAGCGCCGCCTGATAGGGCCGTGGATCGATCTGGGCCAGGACCTGACCCTTCTTGACCATCTCACCTTCGACAAAATTGATCTTGATGATCTGGCCGCTGGCCTGCGGGCGAAGGCTCACCGTCGCCAAGGGTGTCACCGTACCAAGCCCGTCACGCCAGACCTCGACGTTCTGGCGACGGGCCACCGCCACGCCAACCGGCACCGGACCCAAAGATGCATAGTGGCCCTGGCGACCCAGCTGCGGTCCGCTTGGGGTTAGAAAATGCACGAGGAGTGCAACGACGGCGATGCCGAGCAGCAGCCAGCCAAAACGCTGATTGCGCCGAAAGAAGCCGGGCGAGCGTCCGTCGCCCGTCTGCCCCGCCACCACAGTTGTGCCAGGCACCGCGCCTAAATCCTTGTCCATGTCCAATCCAGTCGTGCCGGAGCGACCCTGTCCGACCGGGCCCGGCTCCGTGCTCACCGAGGCTCTACCAGATTTTGGCGAAGGGACGTTGACTTAAGTGTCGCTAAGTCTGTCGTTCAGGCGCCGCGAACACGCAACTCCACAATCACATTTCCGCGCGTGGCATGGCTGTAGGGACAGATCCTTTCATGGGCTTCCTCCGCCAGCGCCAGAAGTTCCGCCTGCGGTAGCGTGCTGTCCTCGACCTCAAGGCGTACGGCAAGGCCAAAGCCGCCGGCGGCACGCGGCCCGATCGCCACCTCACAGTTCACGCGGGCCTTGCTCGCATCCTTGCGCTGCTGGCGGGCAACGTACTCCAGCGCACCGCCAAAACACGCCGCATAGCCAGCAGCAAAGAGGTGTTCGGGTGTGATGCGGCCAGGCTTCTGCGGCCCGCCCATGGCCTGAGGCACCGACAACTCCGCGCGCAAGGCGTGATCTGAGGTTTCGGTGATGCCATTGCGCCCGCCGGTCGCGGTCGCCGAAATGGTAAAGAGGGGTGTGATCGCGTCCATGTCCATCCTCGCTGTGCGCGCACCAAGCGCGCCTTGCGCCCGGTCAGGCTGGTGGCACAGCTGATGGGCGGTGTTTGCGTATACGCTGCAACGCCTGTCCCCGATCAGCTGGAAAAGCCAAGAATTTTCGCGCTCAGCGTGCGATTGAGCCGGCGCAGCGCCCCTGCCCGTCCCTGATAGGCCGCCGTTACCATGGCATCGCCGCCCGGCTCGCGCATTGCCGCAAGGAGCGCCCCTTAGATCGGAAGAGC
>JAKAVI010000082.1 GCA_021817355.1 Pseudomonadota bacterium
AGGGCTCGGCTTGTTTATCGTTGCATTTCGTATCCGATGAGTTGACAAAAGGCGGAGGACTGACTGGAGGAAGAGACGGTCCTTCCCGCTTCGCGCCCGGGAGCAGGACCTGCCTTTGCGCCCCTCCTTGCCTGCTCCAAGAGGCAGGAGCATCTCAAGGACTGCAGCATGGTGGGATGGTGCGGCGATGATCCAGGCCGCGAGCAGTAGCGTAGGACATGATTTCTCCAGTGCTGTGAGTTGCAAGCGTGATTTCTTGATCGGTGGATACAGAGCAGGAGGCCGGTCGCCGAGGGGGATTGAAGTGATGGGCGTTGCCATGGGGACTGCGAGGAAAGGATAGAATATGCGACAGGCATTGGTATGCGGCGCCGGTGGGTTTATCGGCAGCCACCTGGTTCGGCGTCTTAAGCAGGAAGGCTTCTGGGTGCGGGGTGCCGATCTTAAGTATCCCGATTTCTCCGAAAGCGGGGCCGATGATTTTGTCATTGGTGATCTGCGCGACCAGCGTGTGGTGGCAGAGGTGGTCGACCGCAGCTTCGATGAAGTCTATCAGCTTGCTGCCGACATGGGTGGCGCGGGATACATTTTCACCGGCGAACATGACGCGGAGGTGATGCACAATTCGGCGACGATCAACCTCAACATGGTTGAGGCCTGCCGCCTTGCCGGCATCAGGCGTGTGTTCTACTCCTCCTCCGCCTGCATCTATCCGGCCTATAATCAGGAGGATCCGGATAATCCCAATTGTGCCGAGGGCAGTGCCTATCCTGCGGCGCCTGACAGCGAGTATGGCTGGGAAAAGCTCTTCAGCGAGCGCATGTATCTTGCCTATAACCGCAATTACGCCATGCAGTGTCGCGTCGCCCGCTATCACAATATCTTCGGACCGGAAGGTACCTATGATGGCGGCCGCGAAAAGTCTCCTGCCGCAATCTGCCGCAAGGTGGCCGAGGCTCCTTCGGGCGGCAGCATCGAGATCTGGGGCGATGGGCTGCAGACGCGTTCCTTTCTTTATATCGAGGAATGCCTTGAGGGCTCGCTGCGGCTTGCCCGCTCCGAGCTCGAGGGTCCCTTCAATATCGGCTCCGAGGAGATGGTCACGATCAACCAGCTGGCCGCGATAGTGATGGACATTGCCGGCAAGAGGCTCGCGATCGAGCATGTGCCAGGCCCCCTCGGGGTACGCGGGCGCAATTCCGACAACCGGTTGATCAAGGAAAAACTGGGCTGGGCACCCAGCCGGACGCTACGCGCAGGTCTTGAAAAAACCTATGCCTGGATCGAGGCCGAGGTGCGCCGGCGTGCCTTTGCCAATCATCCCGCGACATGACGCAAGGCCCCTTCAATCTCCTTTACCTGGTCGACTGGCTGCCGCCGGAATTCGGGGCAGTTGGCCAATATGGACTGCTGTTTGCGCGTGAACGGGCCCAAGGCGGGGACGCGGTATGCCTGATCGGCCTTTCGCGTGGGGCAGGTGAGAGTGTTACGGAAAGTTTTCCCGGTGGCGGGCGCCTTGAAATCCGCCGGTTGAGGATCCGGCCGGTGAATCGCGTCAACTGGTTCGGGCGGCTGTTATGGGCCATGGGTGCGAATTGGCGGTTGATGCGCGAAGCATTGCGTGCACCAAGAACGGCGGCCTGCGAACTTCTCTTCACCGGATCCCCGCCTTTCATGCTGTGGTTTGCTGTTCCGGCCAAATGGATCCTGGGCCTGCGTCTTTGCTACCGCATCACCGATTTTTATCCGGAGGTCATCGCCGCCGCGCGTGTGCGCCGCTCGCTCTTTCTTGCGCTTCTGATCCGCGTGACCTGGTGGCTGCGCCGGCGTGTGGACCGCTTCGAGGTTTTGGGGGAAGACCAGCGTGCGCTTTTAGTGCGCGGTGGCATTGCTGCGGAGAGAATTGTGCTCAAGCGTGATCCTTCGCCCGTGGTGGTTACCGGCGAGGAGACACCGGCCGAAAAGCCTGCGGCCCTGCGCGGCCATCGCGTTCTGCTCTACTCGGGCAATTACGGCGTCGCCCATGAGGTGGAGACCGTGGTGCAGGGTTACCGTCTGCATCACCTCAGTGGCAGCGGCCGTTTCGTGCTGTGGCTGAATGCGACCGGGGCCAATGCGGATCGGCTGGAGACACGCCTCAAGGCCGAGGGCCTGCCCTATGTCCGTACCGCGCCAGGTCCGCTCGAGGCGCTGCCGCAGTTGCTGGCCTGTGGCGATGTGCAGCTGATCTGTCTGCGCCCCGGCTTTGCCGGTTATGTATTGCCCTCAAAGGTTTATGCCTGCATCGCCTCGCGCCGGCCGGTACTTTTTGTGGGCCCTGAAGCATCTGATGTTCACCTGCTCTGTGTCGCGCAGGCCAAGGACTATGCGCGCATTGATCCGGGGGACGGTCTGGGTCTGGCGGCAGCGCTGGACCATTGGGCGCAAGACGATATCAGCTGCGCTGGCCAAGCCGGCGCCAACGTGAAAGGGTGAGTGATGTCATTACGCCGCGCAGGTCCGCCCTTTAGTCCGCACAGCAAGACGATTATAGAGCGCCCCTTCGCCGGACGAGGACCTTTGAGCCTGGCGAGCGGGTTCTGAAAAAGCTTGGGCAGCCTATCGTGCCAATGGTCCTTTATCGAGCCAGGGCACTGCCATAAGGGTTTTGACGTTGTCTGCCACAGGTGATGGGACACGAGGGTGCAGAGTTGTCGGGGTACGAGCACAGCGATAGCAACCAGCGTCAGGGTCTGTTCGGCCTGATATCGGGTTGGCTTGCCGGCCGGAAAGAAGCGCCGGCGCGCCGCCATCGGCTGCGGGCGGGCGAACGGGTCTATGCGGTCGGTGATATCCATGGCTGCTCGCGTCAACTTGACGCGATACTCGCCCGCATTGCGACAGATCCCGCGGAGGGGATAACCCAGCGGTTTCTGGTTTTTCTCGGTGACTATGTCGATCGTGGTCCCGATTCCAAGGGGGTGATCGAGCGGCTTCTGAACCCGCCAGCGGGTTTTGACGTCATCGCCGTGCGCGGCAACCACGATCAGACCCTGCTCGATTTTTTGGCCGATCCGGCGGTCTACGGGGTATGGCGGGAATTTGGCGGGCGGGACACGCTTCTGAGTTATGGGGTGACGCCGCCTCTGTTCGACCACATCGAGGATTTTGAGAGGGCCCGCAATGATTTGGCCGCGGCCCTGCCGGCCGCACATCGGCAGTTTCTTGAGCGGTTGGTGGGCGGGCGGCGCATCGGTGGCTATTACTTCACCCATGCCGGGGTACGTCCCGGGGTGGCGCTCGAGGAGCAGTCGCCGGAGGATCTGATGTGGATCCGTGAAGACTTTCTAAATTCCCGGCAAGATTTTGGCGCTGTTGTCGTTCATGGTCACACCCCGGCGCCTCAGCCAGTGGTGCGGCGTAACCGCATCGGCGTCGACACCGGCGCCTATGCGACCGGCTGCCTTACAGCTGCCGTATTGGATGGAGATAAGTACCGCTTCATCAGCGTGCGCTAGGTAAGGTGTTCGCAGCTTAACAACATGAAACTGGTTTTGTGGGCGCGGGCGTGTAGCATCTTCGTGGCAGGAAAGGCGTAACTGGAAGATCTGATGCGTCCCTGGCGTACAATGACAAAATGTCTGTCCAGCCTCTTTGTTGTACTGGGGCTGATGGCCAGCGTCTCGCTGGCGGCGGTACCGCTGCCAAACCAGGTTGTGCACCTGGCCAAGGCTCCTGCGGGCGCCTCCTCAACACTGTGCTCCTGCGCAACACGTGCAATTCACAACGAGGTTGCCGAGGCCGCCACGGGGACGGCAAGTTCGGCGCCTGCCGCTGCGCCCACTACGGCCAGTGACGCGAAAACGACCGACAAGACCAAGCCCAAGCCGGATGCGCATGATGCGGAGGCCGCCTATGTTCTTGGAACCGGCGACAAGCTCCACATCAACGTGTTTGGCCAGCACAATCTTGACGGCAATTATCTCGTCGATGGTAGCGGCAATATCCAGTTTCCGCTGATTGGCCAGGTCAAGGCGGCCGGCAAAACTGTTCCCCAGTTGCAGCGGACCATCACCGCGGAGCTTTCCAAAGGGTTTCTCGTCAACCCCAGTGTCAGCATCGAGGTCACGAGCAACCGCCCGTTCTACATTTTGGGAGAGGTAAAGGCCCCCGGTCAGTACCCCTATGTGATGGGGATGAGCGTGATCACGGCCGTGGCGCTGGCCGGCGGCTACACCTTCCGGGCCGATGAATCCGATGTCTATGTGCGGCGGGCGGGCTCCGACAAAGAGGTGGAAATGCCTGCCAGTGAGAAAACCAAGGTGCAGCCTGGCGACATTATTCGGGTTCCGGAGCGGTTTTTCTGACGCAGGCGCAATGGTCAAGTTGCTATGTTACGTTGAAATTGGTGACGGTTTTGTCATCTTTCCCGCGTGACGTTAACCTTTGCGGACAAATTGCCGGACGTCTTGATCGCTATCACAAAGGCCCGGCGTTCCGGTGTCTAAGACCAAATCTGCCGCATTTCAGATAATCTGGTCGCGATGATCTGGCGTAAATGGCTTCCATCGCCGTCCTGTCCACTAGCTAAATTCACAGCAGTGGACTATAGCACGGCAAAATGTGCTATTATTGGCATTCGGGGTGACAATATCCGTCACCGACAATGGGCCAACTTAGGACGAAAGGGGCTTGCCGTGACGGGGGCAAGGCAGCGCACAATCCGGGGGAGCCTTGGCGCCATCGCGATGGCTGCGGCCATTGTCGCCATCGCTCCGCGCCCCTTTGCGCAGTCTGCCCTGGCCGCTGACAGCGCGCTCAATGCCTTGCTGCTCGCAGGCTTGAAGCAGCAGCTCAGCCAAGCGCTCAAGAACATAAGCCCGGCCCTCAAGGGACAGGCCCGCATCCAGGCCATCTCCCAGGTGATTGCGGCAGTGGCCACGGATGCGATGGCAAAGTCCGGAACCTCTGCGCTGGCCAGCGTGGTGGCGGCAGCAGACAGTCTCGTGCCGGCGACCATCGCGGTACCGGCAGCGCTGTCGGCGGCAGTGACCTCGGGGGTGGCGGTTCCCATTGCAGTGGAAGAGGTTACGACCGGAGCGGTGGCCGGAGGGGCGCCGCCGACCATGGCGGTCCAGACCGTGATCGCGGCCAGCGCTCAGCAGAACCTGCCCACCGCGGAAGTAGGCTCGGGCCTTGGGGCTGCGGCCGCGAGTGTGGCCCAGACCAACCCCAGCGCTGCGGCCGAGATCAGCACGACGGTGGCCAATGTGGCGCCCTCGGGCATGACCCAGAGCTATGCCACCTCGGTGGTGGTCAGCGGCGGCTCGACGCAGCTCGCCGATAAAAGCGTCCAACCACCTTCGGCGGTCGTAGGAGGCACTGTAAATAACGTGAATACGGTGACGCTGCCGGCCTCGCAGCCCGCCGGAACCCAGACCGGGGCAACGGCGGCAGGTGGACAGGGCTCTACCCAGTCGATCACCGGAAACCCAAGCGTAGGTACCAGTAATGCGGCTCTGCCGCCCTGTAACAACCCCTCTTGCAGCTAGGGCCCGGCGGCCCTCCTGCTTTGGTTAATTTTTATATCGTACCTTGGGGCAAGGTACGGGAGCTTAAGTGATGCGGACGGATTACGCGTTGATGGCAGTTGCGGCGGTGATCGCCGTAACCCCGGCCGGGCCGGCTTTGGCTCAGGCCGGCGGGGGCGCTGCGCCGCCGAGCATGCTCGGCGGTGCGTCGGTGGGCTCGGGATTTTCGAGCGCGATTTCCGCCAGCCACTATACGGGAGCGGAGTTGCCCAGCGGTCCTTACGCCGTCAAGGGACTGCCCATGGGCGGCTTTCGCATGTTTCCCTCCCTGCAGCTCGCAGTCTCCGGCGATGACAATGTTTACAGAAGGCCAAGCGGGCAGATTGGTGACATCTTCTATTCGGAAAACCCGCAGGTCGCGATCGATTCGGAATGGGCGCGCAATGCGCTCGACTTTTTCGCCGGCTTCAGTGGCTATCAATATTATCGCCGTCACTCCGAAGGTCATAACGACTGGAATGCGGGCTTAAGCGGGCGCCTTGACATTACCCGTGGTGTCGCGCTGAAGGCGACCGGCAGCTACAATGTGCTGCATGAGTCCCGCATCTCGCCGGACCAGCCCTTCGCCGCCATCGTTCCTACCCTCTACCATGTCACACATGGCGCGATGGAGTTCAGCTACCGGCCCTATTCGCTCGGCTTTGCGATCGGAGGCAGCTTCGATCGTTATGATTACTTCAATACCCCCCTCTTTGATCTTCCTCCGCTCAACAATACCGATCGCAACCGCGCCGAGTATACCGGTTACGCCCGCGTCTATTATCAGTTCTCCCCGGGGTATTCGGTCTATGTCGAAGGCGCCGATGCGCAGGATGTCTACCAGCTGCACAAGGACCGCAATGGCTATGATCGTAACAGTCATGGCTATGCGGCAAATGCCGGTGTTCAAGCCAAGGTCACCCAGCTGATCGTCGGTACGCTTTATGGCGGATACTTAAAGCAGGACTACAACGCGCCTCTGCCCAATGTCGCCGGTCTCGATTGGGGAGCCAATCTCGATTATTACTTCGATCCAATCTGGACCTTTCATCTGACCGCCTCGCGCAAGCTCAATGGCACCACCATCAACCAGGCCTCGACCGAAGATGATCAGTCGGTGCGTCTGGCTGCTGACTACAGCATGCGTCAGAACATCATGTTGAATGGCTATGTCGGCTACACCGATTCGCGCTTCAACGGCACGCCCCTCGATGACCGCTATCTGACCGCCGGCATCAACATCAGCTATCTGATGAATCACGATATGAGCATGAATTTTGGTTATGATTACCAGGGTCGTAGTTCAAATGATCCGTTGCAGGCGTTCACCGACAATGTCGCCCATCTTGGCATCAGTCTGTACCTTTAGTGGAGCCGTTTGACGTGCAGACACGCCACCAGCAAAGCGCAATGACTGCGGAGGCGCAGCCTGACGGAATATGCCGTCAGCTTGGCGTGGCGTTGAGATGAACATGGATCCAACCTTCCTCCGCCAACCCGTTCTGCCGCTCGACCAGGGTCTTGAGGGTGCCGACAGCGAGAACGGCGGGATCAATCTTTCGGTGGTGCTGCGGCTCTTCCGCATGCGCTATCGCTTGATACTGGGTACGGCCTTGGCGGTTGTTGCCATCGCGGCGGTGATGGTGTTCCGCATGACCCCCATCTACGACGCCTCTTCCTTTGTGATGCTGGGCGGGCAGCAGAACAAGTTGATGGGCATCGATGCCGTGCTCTCGGGTCTGCCAACCGACTCCACCTCGATCGAAAATCAGATTCAGATCCTGCATTCGCGCGAATTGATGGGCCGGGTGGTGAAGCAGCTGCATCTTGATCGGCCTGGCCATGCGCCGCCGGTCAAACCCAGTCTGTTCAGCCAGATCCGCTCGGCAATCAATCCGCTCCACTGGTTTTCGCATTCACAAAAAGTGGTGCTGACGCCGACCGAACAGCGGCTCGAGCTGCGTGAGGCGGCAATCCAGCATCTGCTTGATTCGGAAACCGTGAACGAGGTCGGCGGCTCGACCGCGATGCAGATCACGGTGGCCTCCCCGATTCCAGACATGGCGGCGCGCCTTGCCAACGCCATTGCCGAACAATATGTCCAAGATCAGCTTGACGCCAAATTTGCGGCCACCAACAAGACCACCAAATGGTTGTCCGGCCGTCTGCAGCAGCTGTCCAAGCAGATGGAGAGCGCTGACGAAGCGGTCCAGGCCTACAAGGCCAAGCACAACATCAACGACACTCCCAACGGGGAATCGGTGGTGGGACAGCAGCTCGCCGAAATCAATGCCCAGCTGATCACCGCCCGTTCGCAGCTGGCGGAGGCTGAGGCCAAATATTCGCGCGTCAAGCAGCTTGAAGCCAGCGGCCGTGCCGAAGATATCGGACAGGTATTTCAGTCGGGCATGATCTCGACCTTGCGCCAGCAGCAGGCAGATCTCCTGCGCAAGCGGGCGCAGCTGGCTACCGTCTACGGTCCCCGTCACCCCAAGATGATCGACATCAATTCGCAGAGCAAAAGCATCAACGAAAAAATTCGCGAGGAAGTCAAACGCGTTGTCGAAACCGTCGCCAATGACGTCGATGTCGATCAGGCCCAGGTCAATTCCCTGCAGACAAGTCTGCAAAATCTCGAACAGCAGACCCAGTCGCAGAGCCAGTCCATGGTCAAGCTCTCGGCGCTCCAGGCCAAGGCATCCTCGGCCCATCAGCTCTATCAGGCGTTTCTGTCAAAGTTCAAGGAAACCCAGGGTGCCAAGAGCATGGAGACCGCCGATGCGCGCATTATCTCCCGCGCTGTCGTGCCGACGACGCCAAGTGCGCCGGCCAAGGGCCGTGACCTGGAACTGGCGATGATCGGCGGGATCGTGCTGGGGCTTGGCTTTGCCGTGCTGGCCGAGCGGCTTGATTTTGGCTTTCGGCGCGCGGCTCAGGTTGAGCGCGCGCTGGGCGTACCGGTAATCGGAATTCTGCCGGAGCTGAAACGCAGCGCCAAATCCAAGTCCCCCGTTGCCGATCTGATCATCGACAAGCCTTTGTCGGCGTTTGCCGAGGCGGTGCGCGGGGTACAGATGGGGGTGGCACTGAGCAAGGGACCCACCAAGCCCAAGCTCCTGCTTGTGACCTCATCGATACCGGATGAGGGCAAGACGACCGTTGCCCTCAGCATGGCGCGCAGCGCCGCCCGTAGTGGCCAACGCGTGCTTCTGATCGATGCCGACCTGCGCAATCCGAGCCTTGCTGAGGCGATCGGCTTTGGCGCCATCGAGCAGGGACTGGTCGAAGTCCTGGCCCTGGGCGCAGACAAGA
>JAKAVI010000293.1 GCA_021817355.1 Pseudomonadota bacterium
GTGCTGGAGGAGGCGCGGGGAAAAATTCCGTTACGCGCAGGTCTCGTGGGCCGAACCCCACCTCGCCACGGCGGCCGCAATGGAGGGATGAGACCTGTCACAGATCCTGGCATCGAGACGATCATCGCAGGGGTTGTGCAGGGCCTGGTCGACGCGCGTCCAAAAAGGCAGCAATGTGGACTTTTGGCCTCATTTTCTTCTTACACCCAGTCTTAAATAGCTGCAGGAGAAACGCGTGACACGAACTGGCCTTGCTGCGGTCGTTGGATCCTTGCTGTGTCTGCCGGTGGCCCTTGCCGCCTCCAGCGGCTTTAATGGCAGCTGGAAGGAAGACCTACATTCGGTCACGATGGGTGGCGAGCCCTATAGCATTCGTCTGGTCAACGGCGTGTTCTCATGTTTCAGTTGTGTCCCTGAGACCACGATCAAGGCGGACGGTGCGCCTCACGCTCTCAAGAAAAATCCTGCGATCGATGCTCTGGCGGTGACGGTCCTGAACCCGCGTACCATCCGTATCGATGAGTTCAAGGATGACAAGAAGATAGGCACGGTGAATTTTGCCGCGGCACCAGATGGCCGCACGGCCACCTATCAATCGGCCAATCTACAAACAGGTGTGACTGGCAAGCTCACGTTCAAGAGGTTGGGGGCGAAGATAACGGGCACCAATCTTGTCTCAGGCCGCTGGCTGCCGCTGCGGATTACCGGAATGTCGAAGCGGGCCCGAACCGTAACCTATACCATTGCTGACAAAATGATCGCGATGACGACGCCAACCGGCCAGTCCTATGTCGCCCCACTCAATGGCAGGCCGGTTCCCTTCAAGGGCGATGCAGAGATCACGACGGTCTCGGTTACGCTCAATGGCGATACCCTCACGGAAAGAGATTATCGCGCCAGGAAACTCGTCAAGCTGACAATCTCAAAGTTGTTACCGGGCGGCAAGACGATGAAGGTAAAGTGGACGGCGCCGCCGCTGCATCACTATGGCAGCTTTGAAATGACGAAAGAATAGGCCTGCCAGGATCGGGGGCGGACGCCTTTGCCTCACTCATAATGCAGCGCCCGAACCGGGCTCGAGCCAGCTGCTCGCCTGGCGTGGGCGATGACCGTGGCCCAGGCAATCAGGAGAGCTACGAGGCTGGCGCCAACAAAATAGGCAGGGTTGAGCCAGATCCGCTGCGCGAAGCCCTCGAGCCAGTTCCTCAAATAATACCAGGCAATCGGCCAGGCGAGGAGATTGGCGAGGAGAACCGGAAACGAGAACTGCCACACGAGCATTCCTACGATGTCACGCGTGCGGGCGCCAAAGACCTTGCGCACGCCGATCTCTCTGGTACGGCGCTCAGCGGCAAAGGCGGCAAGTCCATAGAGCCCAAGACAGGCAATGAAGATCGCAATCCCGACGAAAAGCGCAAAACTGCGCCCACGCTTTTGCTCTGTCTTGAACAGACGATTGAAGGTGTCGTCAAGGAATCGAGCGTTGATCGCGGAATTGGGCGCAAAGCGTTGCCAGACGCGACGGATCGCGCCAACCGTGCTTGCGGTTTGACCTGGCCGGATGCGGACTGAAAGCTCGTTGAGAAGATTGTCGTATTCAAAGATGATGGGGTCGACCTGCGTCTGTGGTCCATCGACATACTGATTGGCAACCACGCCCACGATTCGGTAAAGCCGCGAGCCCGTATTCAACATCTTGCCGAGAGCCTCTTGCGGGCCAAAACCCAAGAGTCTGGCTGCCGCGACACTGACCACAACATTTGTCGGCGGCTTCGCATGCGCGCGGAAATGGTCCTGGCTGTGGGCGAAGGAAAGCAGGCGTCCGGCAATAAGGCGAACGTGGTAGACCTTGAAATAATTGGGGTCGACCTCATAGAAACGCATGTTTAATTTCCGCGGTGAGCCCGCAATCATCACCCCTCCAAGATTGTTCACAAAGTCAAACGGGGTCGATCGCGATAGCGTATCATCCTGGACCGATGGGAGTGCTGCCACGGCACGAGCAAAGTCCCTGCGCTTGGCAAGGGGTAAGGCGCTCGCATTGCGTACCACATAGATATGAGAGCGGTTAAAACCCAGGGCAACATCGCGCACATAGCGGATCTGGGAAAAAACCACGATAGCGGCGATGCCAAGCCCGATCGACACAGCAAACTGCAGGACGACAAGGCCCTGGCGCAGCAGACCCGACCCTTTGTCGCTGCCTGTGCCCGATCTTAACGTGGCTGCCGGGCGAAAGGCCGATAGCACCAGGGCTGGATAAAAGCCTCCTATGATGCCGGTGAAAACCGCACAGCCAATGACCAGCAGGGTTAGCGGCCAGTTGTCGATATAGTGAAAGCTGAGTGGCCGACCCAGAAAACGGTCAAACGCGGGAGTAAGGAGTTCGACGAGGGCAAGGCCGATCAGCAGCGACAGCAGTGTGGTGAGAACTGACTCGCCGAGAAATTGCGCAATCAGCTGTCCACGCCGGGCGCCCAGCACCTTGCGCAAGGAAACTTCCCGGGCCCGCAGCATCGCTTGCGCGGTTGCAAGGTTGGTGAAATTAAATCCCGCCATGAGGAGGATGAGTGCGGCAATGACGGCAAAGCCATAAACCTCGAGCCAGCTGCCGCCCGGGGTCATGCCACCGCCATAGGGGCTCAAATGGCCCTGCCAGAACGGCGTCAGATGTGGACGAAAGACCTTGGTTGCCGGGATATCTACCCCCCAATCGGCCTTCATATTGATGTGTTGATTGATGATGTCCTGCGTCAGCGTGAGGACCTGGGATGGATCACTTCCAGGCGCCAGCCGGACGTAAAGATAGGGGCCAAAGCTCTCCCAGTGGTGTTTGTAGAAGCGTTTCATGGGGTCGGCCTTGGAGGTATTGGGAAACAGCACCTTGGCCACAAGCTGGGTATCGTGAGGCAGGTCCCTGAGCACGCCGGTCACCGTCATGGGATGGCTGCCGTCGATGATCAGGGTACGGCCGAGGACATGATCCGTACCGAACAATTTGCGGGCTTCGCTCTGGGACAGCACCACTGAATCGGGTTGGGCAAAAACCCGTGACGGGTCCCCGGCCTTCAGCTTGAGCGGGATCACCTTGAAGAAATCCGGATCCACCGCGTCCACCGACTGGGCAAACAAGCGATTGCCGACCTTGAGTGTCACGGTCGAAGAGGAGATGTGCGTATAGGCGACAACCTCAGGAATCCTTGCCTTCATCGCCGGTCCAAGCGCAAAGATGCTGTTGGTACCGCGCTGCACGCTGTGCCCCGGAATATAAAATCCCATGTCGAGGCGATAGACGTTTCCCATGTCCGGAATGAAGCGGTCATAGGAAAGCTCATCGGACAGAAAGAGCAGGATGAAGATGGCGCAAACCAGCGCGACCGTAAGCCCTGCGATGGTGATGAAGCTGTAAAGCCGGTTACGGTTTGCCCTCCGCCAGGCCACGGTCAGATAATTTCTAAACATGACGTTTCCTATTCGTAACGTAGTGTGTATGCGGGCTTTGTCCGCGCCGCATGAAGGGTATGGGCGCCAACCGTGATCCAGGCGATGACAAGTGCGGCAAAACTGGACCCCACGAAGTAAATCGGGCTTAGCGCAATGCGGTGGCTGTAATGTTGGAGCCACTCCTGCAGATAAAACCAGGAAACCGGCCAGGCCACGACATTGGCGAGCAGAACCGGGACTGAAAACTGCCATAAGAGCAGCATCATGATGTTACGCGTGCTGGCGCCAAAGACTTTGCGTACGCCGATTTCGCTGATACGCCGTTGAGCGGTGAATGCCGCCAGTCCATAAAGTCCGAGACACGCAATTAGAATGGCGATGACGACAAACACCACGAACATGCGGTCGCGCTGCGTAATGGTCTTGAATAGCCGGTTAAACGGGTCATCCAGAAAATAGCGTTGAATGGCCGCGTTTGGCGCAAACCGCGCCCAGGTGTGATCAATCGCCGCCAGGGCGGCTCTTGTCTGCCCCTCTTTGATGCGCACGGCGACCTCGCCCACAGAGCTTCCATAATCGACAAAGATGGTGGGATAGCTCTGCTCCTCGGGCCCATCAAGCGCCTGGTTGGCGAGCACCCCAACTATTGTCAGGGAGGTCTTGCCCATATGCAGGATCTGGCCAACAGCCGCTTGCGGAGTGAATCCGAACCTGCGTGCCGCGCTCGCACTGACGAGTATGTTTGTGGATGGGGAGCTATGGCGGAACTGGTCATTGTTGCGTTGGGAGGAGAGTAACCGGCCGGCCAGCAGTTTTGTCCGGTAGACCTCCGGATAATGAAATCCCATCTGCCAAAGCCGAACTGAAATGACCTGAGGTGAGCTTCTAAGTGTGACATCCTCCAGGTCGAGGGAGCCGGCAAATGGGCTGTCACCCGCTAACGTCGCCGCGGCGATCGCCGGATCAGCCCTTAAGGTTTGAACAAAGTCCTTTCGCGCAGCTTTAGGGATGTCAGCCGCGTTCCCTATGACCACAATGTTGGAGCGGACAAAGCCCAGATTGATCTTCTGGGCATAATGAATCTGAAGGAAGACGACGAGAGCTGCGATACCAAGGCCGATCGATACCGCAAACTGCAGTACCACGAGGCCTACCCGCAATCTGCCCGAACCCGAATGCTTGGCGGGGGTTGCCCGCATTGTGGTGGCTGGACGGTAACCCGAAAGTACGACAGCAGGATAAAGACCGCCCAGAAGTCCGGTCATAAGGGTGAGCCCAAGGACAACGAGCGTCACCGGCCAATCGTTTACAATGCCGAATGTAACCTGGCGGCTGAGGAAGGCTTCATAGGCCGGAGTGAGTAGCTCGACAAGAGCGACGGCGATAGCAAGCGCAACGAAGGCAGTCAGGGTTGACTCTCCCAAAAACTGCCTCACCAATTGACTTCGCCGTGCTCCATGCACCTTTCGCAGCGAAATCTCTCGTGCTCGCATGATGCCGCGTGCGGTGGCCATATTGGTAAAGTTGAAGCTGGCAATGAGCAGGATGAGGCCAGCTATCGCGACAAAGCCGTAAATTGCGCTCCACCTGCCCCCTGGTGTCATGCCGCCGCCATATTTGCTCAGGTGGACGCGATAAAACCGTGTCAAATGGGGCCGAATAAGCTGGCTACCGGATATATTTGCACCGAAATCCGAGGCGTTTACGTTGCGATCCATGATGTGTCGCATGAGCCGGATGACCTGTTTGGGTCGACTTCCTGGAGCAAGTTTGACGTAGAGATAGGTGCCGACGGATTCCCAGTGATGCTTCATGAAAGGTCTGGTTGGGTCGGCCTTGGAGGTATTGGGAAAGATCATGTCGGCGACAAGCTGCGAATCGCGCGGCAGGTTTTGCACTATTCCGGTCACGGTCATCGGATGCTTGCCATTGATGACCAGGGTTCTGCCCAAGGCCTGGCTTTGACCAAACAGCTTGGTTGCGACTTTCTCAGACAGCACAACGGAATTAGGCTGAGCGAATACGCGCGAAGGATCACCCTCGAGCAGATGCAGATGGATGACCTGGAAGAAATCCGGGTCGACAACGTCCGCGTCCATGGCAAACAGACGGTGTGCGGCCTTCACGGTAAGCTGAACCGGATCGACATGTGTATAGGCGGTAACCTGCGGGACTTCGGCCTTCATGGTGGGGCCGAGGATAAACATGGTATTGGCGCTTCGCTGTATGTCGCGGCCAGGAAGAGCAAAGCCAAAGTCCACCCGATAGACATCGCGCATGTCGGGAACAAAGCGGTCATAGGAGAGTTCGTTGGAAACGAACATCATGATAAAGATGGCGCAACTGAGTGCCAGCGTAAGTCCACCGATGGTGATGGCGCTGTAAAGCTTGTTACGGCCGGCATTGCGCAGGGCGACTACGAGATAGTTTCGGAACATGCCGATGCCTTTTAGGCAAATTGACGTGCCTGTTCGGTGACGATTGCGCCATCCAGCATGTTGACGATGCGGTGGGCGTATTCGGCGTGCGCGTGGGAGTGGGTGACCATTACCACGGTCGTGCCGGCTTCATTGAGTTCGGTCAGAAGCTGCATGACCTCTTCGCCATTAGCGGTATCAAGGTTGCCGGTAGGTTCGTCGGCGAGGATCAGTTTGGGCCGGGCTACGACAGCGCGTGCGATCGCCACGCGCTGCTGCTGGCCGCCGGAGAGCTGCTGCGGCATGTGCTTGGCGCGATGGGCGATCTTGACCCGGTCTAGCGCCTGCTTGACCCGCTGCTTGCGTTCCTCGCGGCTGACATCACGGTGATAGAGGAGCGCGAGCTCTACATTTTCGAAGACGGTAAGTTCATCGATCAGGTTGAAGCTCTGGAAGACAAAGCCAAGGGCGTTCTTGCGCAACTCGGTAAGCTGGCTTTCGCTGAAGCCTTCTATATTGACGCCGTCAAATATGTACTCACCACGGCTTGGGGCATCGAGCATGCCGACGATGTTGAGAAAGGTGGATTTTCCGCAGCCGGAAGGACCCATGACGGCAAGGAATTCGCCAGCGGCCACATGAAGATCAATCTCTCTGAGGGCCGTGGTCTCGACCTCGCTGGTACGGTAGGTTTTGCTGACTTTCTTCAGGGTGATCATGGTTTCTCCTTGAGCTCAATGACTGCTGTTTGAGGCCGCTTCAAACTCAACGCGATCCATATTGGCGTAGGCCTCATAGCTTGAGGTGATAACCCGTTCACCAGGCTTCAGCCCGCTTAGGACCTCGACATCATCTGGATTGCGCGCGCCCAGTTGCACGTTGCGCCGGACAGCACTCCCGCCAGAGGGCGTAAGCACAAACACCCAGTTGCCGCCGGTGTCCTGGTAGAAGGGGCCGTTGGGCAGCATGTCGGCGATCTTTGCACCGCCCAGCTCGAGCTTGATGTCGATCGCCTGGCCGGCATGAATGCCCGCAGGAGCTGTCCCGAGGAAGGTCATGTCGATGCGGAAGGTGCCGTTGCTGACCTGGGGGTAGATCTTGGCCACCTTGGCGCGGTAGTTGCGTTTACCCATGCGGAAGAGGGCGAACTGCCCGAGGGCGACGCGGCCAAGATAGAATTCGTCGACTTGCGCGGTCAGCTTGAAGCGGTTGCGTGAATCGATTTGTCCCAGAACGGCGCCCTGGGCCTTGGCCTCACCGACCTCCGCATTGAGCGCGCTGAGCTGGCCGTCCATGGGAGCCTTGAGGGTAAGATCATCAAGGCTGGCACGGGCCGCCGAAAGGCTGGCATGGAGTTCCTTCAGGGTCGCCTGCAACTGGGCGAGCTGACGGGCGCGTATGGCCTGCTCGGTTCGGTGCGAGGCAGTGGTCGCTTTAAGCAGCTTGCGTTCGTACTGGTATTTTTCCTTGTCCTTATCGAAGGTGACCTGCGGAATGGCATTGGCAGCGGCCAGACGCCGGTCGCGCGCGAGGTTTCCCCGCAGTTTCTGCATCTGGTACTGAATGTTGAGAAGGTCCTTCTGGTACTGAAAGCGCGTCTGCTCGAGTTCGAGTTCGGTGTTTTCCAGCTGGCTGATCTGCTGGGCGGTGTCGGCCTCGCGGTTGATGACGCTGAGTTCGAGCTGCGGACTGGAAAGGACGATGAGGGGTTCCCCCGCCTTGACCTCGGTGCCGTCTTCCACCAGCACCTGTTTGACGGTGCCACTTTGCTCGGTGGTGAGGTAATCGGTGATGAGGGGCGCGACGTTGGCCCGAACCGCCGCATAATCCTCAAAAGGCCCGCGCGTCACTGTCGAAATCGTCAGCCGGTCGACCGGCACCCGGTAAATGCGTCCGCTGGGGCCGGAGAGCAGCCAAGCGGCAAGGGCGAAGAGCACCACGGCTCCGCCGGCATAAGGAAGGTAACGCCGCCACCAGGGGGGCGGCGCAAGTGGCCTGTCCATGCCAGGGCCTGGCTCAGGTGGTGGGGACGGGGAGGGCGAACGCGGAATAGGCGAGATGCGGCTCATGCCTGAATATGGAACGGGTCAACGCCATGGCCCAAGCAAACCCCGTGCCAGGACGAAACTGCTGCGAGATCAGCCATTTGGACTTTAGTACCTTGCCGGACACCGTCCGTTTTCGTACAGTTGTTGGCTGCTTGTCCGGATATGGACGGTCGATGTCGCCCCTTGTCAGCCCTGCCCGCGTTCTTGTGCTCGATGATGCGGAAGATGTTCTGCTGGCCGCCCGGCTGGCGCTCAAGCGCCATTTTGCCAGAGTTGAGACCTTACGAGCCCCGGCCGAACTCATCCCCAAAGTCAAAAGTGGCGGGTTCGATGTCATCCTTCTCGACATGAATTTTCACGCTGGCGCGGACACTGGCCGCGAGGGTCTCAGTCTCATGGCCGAGGTCCTGGCGGTTGATCCAGATGCTGTGGTGGTGCTGATCACCGCCCATGGCGAACTTGAACTTGCGGTCGAAGCGATGAAGCAGGGTGCGGCCGACTTCATTACCAAGCCCTGGAACAATGAGCGTCTCGTTGCCACCCTCATTGCGGCAGCAAATCTGCGCCGGGCGAGGCTCGCCGCGCGCGAGGCCCGCGCCCGCCATAAAGGTCTCGTGGCGGCAACCGGCAGCGGCGGGGAGATGATCGGCACGAGCAGTGCCATGCGCGCGATCTTCGATCTCATCGAGCGAGCCGCGCCCACCGAGGCCAATGTCCTCATCCTGGGTGAAAACGGCACGGGCAAGGAGTTGGTCGCGCGCGAGCTGCATCGCCGTTCGCAACGGGCAGATGAGGCCTTCGTGCGCGTCGATCTCGGG
>JAKAVI010000436.1 GCA_021817355.1 Pseudomonadota bacterium
TCCTGGTGGAAGTTCCTACCACTGCCAACAAAAAAACCTCTGAGGGACAGAATGCCCGTGGTGGATGAGGCGAACCCAAGCCAGGTCAGAACCCGCGGGTATAATCTGACCTTATCCCCGGAGGGCGTGGCGATGCGGAATGCCGGCAACCAAAGGGCAGAACCTTCCCCTACCTCTGGGGGCTGATTGCCCCGGTCAGACCCCCGGCGGGTACTCTCAGCACCCCCTTCTCCAACAGAGCGGGAAAAGCTGTCGCCACGACACCAAACCGGCCACGTCTGGGTCATTCTCGCCATCATCTGTTTACGGCTCGCACTGGACCCAATACAAAGCATATCCGCTACAATTTTACCTGCCTAAGGGGTCCGGGTTGTTTCAGAAAATTCTAATAGCCAATAGGGGCGAGATTGCCTGCCGCGTGATCAAGACCGCGCGGAAGATGGGGATCAAGACTGTTGCCGTCTATTCAGACGCTGACAAGGATGCGCTGCATGTAGAGATGGCGGATGAGGCAGTGCGGATTGGTCCCGCTGCGTCGGCGCAATCCTATCTCGTAGTCGAACGTATTGTTAAGGCCTGCAGGGACACTGGGGCTCAGGCGGTCCATCCAGGTTATGGCTTTCTGTCAGAGCGTGAGAGTTTTGCTCAGGCGTTAGCTGCGGCCGACGTGACATTCATTGGCCCCAATCCGCAAGCAATCGCTGCGATGGGCGATAAGATCGAGTCAAAAAAACTTGCTGTCAAAGCAGGCGTCACAACTGTGCCGGGCTTTGTCGGAGAAATAAAGGACGCAGCTCATGCCAAGCAGATAGCCCGCGACATTGGCTATCCGGTTATGGTGAAGGCCTCAGCTGGCGGCGGCGGCAAGGGGCTGCGAATCGTCTATAACGAAAAAGAAATCGTCCAAGCCATTCAATCATCACAGAATGAAGCTCGAGCTAGCTTTGGCGATGACCGTCTCTTTGTCGAGAAATTTGTCACTGAGCCCAGACATATTGAAATTCAAGTGTTGGGCGACAAGCACGGCAACGTCATCTATCTCAACGAGCGCGAGTGTTCGATCCAGCGTCGCCACCAAAAGGTGATCGAAGAAGCTCCCTCTCCGTTCCTTGATGATCAAACGCGGCGTGCAATGGGCGAGCAGGCAGTCGCGCTATCCCGAGCAGTAGGTTACGATAGTGCTGGAACGGTGGAATTTATCGTCGACCGTGACCGCAACTTCTATTTTCTCGAGATGAATACGCGACTGCAGGTCGAACATCCGGTAACGGAACTCATTACCGGTCTTGATCTCGTAGAACTGATGATTCGGGTAGCTGCAGGAGAACCCCTTGCTATCTCCCAGGCAGATGTAAAGATAAATGGCTGGGCAGTGGAGTCTCGCATTTACGCAGAGGATCCCTATCGAGGATTTTTGCCGTCCACAGGTCGTCTGTCCCGTTACAGGCCCCCAGAAGAAGGGCGCCGTGGCGAGATTGTGGTGCGCAACGACACCGGTGTTTACGAAGGTGGAGAGATCTCCATCTACTATGATCCTATGATTGCCAAGCTTTGTACACATGGTCCATCACGTAGCACTGCCGTTACAGCGATGGGCGAGGCGCTCGACGAGTTCTACATCGAGGGCATCAATCACAATATCCCGTTCCTGGCAGCCATCATGCACAATGATCGCTTTAGGCAGGGTAGACTAAGCACCGGGTTCATTGCTGAGGAGTTTCCGGACGGGTTTCACGGAAGAAACCTGGACGAGGCAACACGACGTCGCTTTGCCGCAGTCGCGACGGCGTTGAAGCTCGTACGAACAGAGCGCGCCAGTCGCGTATCTGGACAACTCGATAGTGCGCTTTCCACATCTGGAAACTTCGTTGTTGTGGTTGCCGAACAGGAAGTTGAAATTCGTGATGCGTCGCTGAAGGGCGCGGAATTTCGTGCTCGGATCGAGGGTAAGAGTTACTATGGGCGTATAGCATGGCGCATTGGTCAGTCAATTCTCAGGCTTGAAGACGAAGGTGGCGTGGCTGCAATCAAGGTCTCACGAGAGCCCGGTGGTTATCGGCTGACGCACGCCGGTATTGACCTCAAACTTAGTGTTCGGGTGCCGCGAATCGCCCGCCTTGCCCGTCTCATGCCCAAAAAGGCGCCCCCCGATACCTCTAAATTCCTTCTTTGTCCGATGCCGGGGCTCGTAGTTTCGATCAACGTTTCTGAAGGTACCGAGGTCAAGGCTGGAGAGACTTTGGCTGTCGTTGAAGCCATGAAAATGGAAAATGTCCTTACCGCTGAGCGTGATGGTGTGGTCAAGAAAATAAATGTTGGAAAGGGAGACAGCTTGGCACTGGATGATGTGATTCTCGAGTTTGTCTGACGCATATTCAGCCAATGGAGTGGTGGATCTGTAGAATTGAGCGGGGCTGCAAGTTGATTTGTAGCGTCGTAATCTGCACCAAGGTGGATGCATCGCGTAAGCCATTGTATGAAATGACAGCTTGGCTGACTCTTAAAGAAACCATATTGTCTACCTTTGCTCGCAAGCATCAGTTGGCAACAGGATGCTGCCAGTGAATCTGAAGATAGGGCAGCGTGGTGAATCTGTGCCCCTAGCTCTGCAAGCGATAATAGTACTCATCTCAGCCTGCGTCGAAGTCGATGCCTGATGATGTATAGTTTGAAATCGTCGTGGCATGAGCCGGAGTCGCGACAACCACTTCTAAGCAGGATAGCAAGATGAAGCGGTGATCGATCAACGTTTTTAATGGCATATAAATTTCCTTCATGATGTGAAGGACATGTATGTCTTGGCTTCTGTCGAAAAGCCGGTGGCCAACGTTTGGAGTAAGTGCCTTGATCGCGCGGCTTACGATTAGCTATTAAGTGAGCTGATCAGTCACCCTAGTTTGGTTGTAGAAAATATCACTTGTCAGAAGATGGTCTCCAATGAACGATGACATTGATGACGACCTGACGTGCTTGCGGTTCCGTATAGAAGGTCATGTACATGCAGTGGGATATCGCAATTTTGTGATTGCCGAGGCACGTAAGTTGGGCTTGGACGGCTGGGTTCGAAATCGCACAGACGGGACCGTTGAAGCGCTTGCGGCCGGTCCCACAAAGGCGATCGAGGACTTCTTCGTGTTATGTTCGCGTGGACCGTCCGGCAGCCGTGTGGACAATGTACAAATGGAGAGGGCTGAATTGCCGACCGAGAAGGGTTTTAGGAGGCGACCCTCGATTTAGCTCAGTGGCAACTCCGGCACCTTTTCTCGGCCGGAGGCGGATGAACCGAGGGGGTTATGAGGCCCCTGTGCTCTCATCGACGCTCCCAAATACGTCCTCGAAAGCCCGCCGCAAGGCGACGTCAACCTCACACATACTGACTGGTTGGCCGAGATCGAGCAGGCTCGTTACGCCATGCTCGGATATCCCACATGGCACGATGCCGCCGAAATGGCTGAGATCGGGAGCTACATTTAGCGATACGCCGTGATAGCTAACCCAGCGGCGTACCCGAACCCCAATGGCTGCTATCTTGTCTTCGCGTTGCCTTCTCACGATCCAAATGCCAACCCTACCGGGGCGGCGTTCCCCCCTGACGCTAAACTGGGCTAGGGCTCGTATAATCCATTCCTCGAGGTCATATACATAGGCGCGGACGTCTGGGCGCCGGCGCTTCAGATCCAGCATCACATAGCCCACACGCTGACCCGGGCCATGATAGGTGTATTGGCCGCCACGACCGGTTTTGAACACAGGAAAGCGAGGCTCGAGCAGGTCCTCAGGGCGGGCACTGGTGCCGGCAGTGTAGATTGGGGGGTGCTCAAGAAGCCAGACGCGCTCTCGACCGTTACGATGGGCGATGGCGTCAACCTGTGACTCCATGGCTTCCACCGCCGCAGGGTAGGGGACGGGCCGCTTTGCGACAATCCATTCCGGCTGCATTACCGGCTGCATTAAGTGGGTGGAAACCATATTGGCGCCATGGTGGTTGGTGCATATGTTCATAAAAGGCCGCTCATGTCCCTCAATTTTGAGTCCGTCAAGGTGGAAATCTCTGTCGTTCTCGGACGCGCGGTAATCCCAATGCATCAGCTCCTTCGTATGGGCCGCGGCGCCGTGATTGAGCTCAACTCCCACCAGGATGACCCGGTCACAATCTACGCCAACGAAAAGCCTGTAGCCCGGGGCGACATCGTTATTCATGGCGATAAGATTGGCGTTTCCGTGAAAGAGTTGCTAAGAGGCTATGTACAAGATTGAACAGTAGACAATTGTATAATATAATTTTTACCACTTAATTATTGCATAATACGTTCTCCGGTCCTAGCTTTGCGGGGTATGCCGGAGCGCGATGATGCTTCCCATAATGCTTTCCTCTGAGGTTGCGGTTGGGCTCTGCGGTAGCGGTGTGGCCGGTGCTCGCCGTGCGGCGCTGTTGCGTGACGCGGGTATCACCCCTTGCGCAATAAGCGATGAACCTCAGCTGAGTGCGCTTGTAGGTCTCCAGGTGCTCTTCATTGCAGGGTTGAGCGCGCCTCGGCAGCTTGCCGAGCAGGCCCGAGCATTGGGGATCATCGTTAATGTTGAGGACGTCCCCGAGCTTTGCGATTTTCATGTCCCGGCGTGTGTTCGGCGCGGCGACCTAATGCTGGCGGTTGCCACGGGTGGCAGGGCTCCTGGGCTGGCCCGGCTTATTCGTGAATGGTTGGAAGTACAATTTCCTAGCAGATGGTCGGAGTACCTAGAGGAGCTCGCGCTAGCGCGTCAGCTGTGGCGACACCAGGGTCTGGAGCCTAACGCGGTGGTTGAACGTCTGCGTGGTCTTTTGGCAGAAAAGGGCTGGCTCAGATGACGACGTACAGGGTTTTGGATAATTTGAGGCCGTCGTCGGAAGTCTCGGCTAGATTGAGTCAACTGCGGAAGAGGGCGCTCGGCTGTGACGCCATAGGGGTGCTAGAGATCGCACTTAAGCAAGAATTCGACGGGCAAACGGCGGTTGTATCGTCGTTCGGCGCGGAATCTGCTGTGCTGCTTCATCTGGTAGCTCAAGTTGACCCTACCACTCCGGTGCTTTTCCTCAATACGGGAAAGCTGTTTGGGGAAACATTACGCTATCGTGACCGCCTTCAAGAACTGCTTGGCTTATGTGACGTGCGTTCGATCGGCCCGGATCCGCGTTTGCGTGAGCAGCGCGATCGCGATGGCATTCTGTGGTCCAAGGATGTGGATGCCTGCTGCGACTTCAGGAAAGTGAAGCCGTTGCGCCAGGCGCTGTTGGCATTCAATGCACAGGTCACAGGTCGAAAGAGGTTTCAAACCGGGGCGCGGGCAAGTATGGAGCACATCGAATACTTTGAGGACCGTTTCCGTTTTAACCCGTTGGCTGACTGGAGCCAGCAGATGCTGAATGAGTATATGGGGGCCCATCAGCTCCCGGCTCATCCCTTGGTCGAGGATGGTTATCCATCGATCGGGTGCATGCCCTGTACGCGCCGTGTGGCTCCGGGCGAAGGGTACCGGGATGGCCGCTGGGCAGGCCTAGACAAGGACGAATGTGGCATCCATCTCGGGGTTGATGGCGAAGGTATCTAGTAGGTCAGCGGTTCGCCGGAGGGCTACGCCTTTGCTCTAAGGCATATTCGTCGCGCTTGGGGAGTGCCAAGTAGAACAGACGGGCCGTACGTTGGCAGTTCGTTCAAGTGGAAGGGAGACATTCTCCAGTGAATGCGCCCAGGGTTGCCGTATCTCCCTCAAAAGTAGGGCATCGGTCCTTGGACCAGGGCTGGGCTGGCCGAAATCTGAATTTTCAGGTCGCATTCGCACTTCCCCTGCGGGAGTGGATTTGCTAAACCCGCCCGCCCGTTCGTACGTGCGGTCGTGGCGGAACGGTAGACGCGCTAGCTTGAGGTGCTAGTGGGGCAACCCGTGGAAGTTCGAGTCTTCTCGACCGCACCATCTACTATCAAGTGGTTGATTTTATGTAGTTTATTCCAAGGTTGGTCATGTTGGGCGTTCCGGCTCGAAACTACGGTTCTCACGGCAATGCTAGGGGGCGTAGAATGAAGATGGTGGAGTTGGCTCTTTCGTAACTGCCTCGTAGTCGCCAACGAATGGCCGCCGAACTTTCCGCGTCTCATATGCTTCCAGCTTCTCGCCAATCCGAGGATAGTCGAGCAACCGGTCCGGTGCGCGGCCTAACTGTTGGATGACCAGCACTGTTGCTTCGAGCGGGATCGGACGGAGATTGGCGTGCAGTCGCACCAGATCGGACGATACCTTGCCCGTCCAATGAATTTTCATACCTAGGGCGGCGGCATCGGCGCATCACTCGAAAGGCTGTCAGCCCATTCTTGGATGGACCGATGGTCGATTACCCTGCCGGCAGCCACGTCCTTAAGGGCCTCGAGCGTCCTGCGGTGACGTTCTTCATCCTGATCGACCTACGCGAAAAGCGCCTGTTTTATCACCTAGTTCCTAGAGCGTACGGGTCTCGATACGATCGCTTCAACCTTTTCGCCTGCGCGATTGGAACATGAGCGATCAGAACCTTCGTGTCAGCACTTATCGCACCATCATTTATCAGAGCGACTATAATATAATTACATCTCAAAATATGAAAGCTGGTACCACATTTTCGGGAATAGCTCTCTGCCAAAAAATTGTCGAAACATCCGGGGGGGCAGGCGAAGAGGTTTGTAGCGCTTCTTAAATTTTCCATCGTGTCAGGGCGGATGCTGTTGAATGAGACGATGGGGTTTTGCACGCTTCGGAAAGAGTACTCAGATGCCAACCTGCTGCGGAAATGGGTTAACCTTGCAGCTCTGTGGTGCATAGAAAACTGAATTGTGCTCTGCCAGGAGTGGCATCCGGCAAGACGTCCAAGGACCGGTTGAGGCAGGCAATCGTAACCGCAACAGGAAAAATAATGCTTGCAACAGCCGAACTACGGCGTTCTCGCCGTTCTGTTAGCACAGCGATACTTCGGGTTTTCTGTACCAATCTCCCATACGTATACCAGCGGGTACTGTAGACTTGCCACTTATCCGTGGCAAATCTACAGAAAGCCGCTACTTACGCGCTACTCATAGCCATTGCAATTAGAAGGCAACCGCGACTGTCGCGTATACCGCTCGTGGCGCGCCCGGATAAGCTATCGGATAGCCGCCGGTCGCCGTTCCATAAAGGCCGCCCGCCGAGATGTATTCGAACTGATTGTACTGGTCGTCGAGCACATTCATAATTTCAACTTTAAATGTGATCCGTTTAGCGGCATTGGCATACCATGATGACGGCATCGTCGCTGCCAGTGCGAGGTTTAGCACTCCGTGCGAGGCGAGCTTCTGATTTGTGGGCATGCCGGCGTTATTATCGAATATATTCTGCGAACCAACATACTGGTACCAAGCGCGAGGCTTCAAAATGAAGCCGTCCACAACGTGAGTCCAGTATGCACCGATATTTAAGGTGCTGCTTGGCGTGTCGGAGACGGGCAATCCATGAGCGGTTACACCACCAAATTCGTAGTTGTTGAAGACTGCTGATTGAATATTCAGGTTCGTAAACATCTTGAGTTTGCCGAGATTAGCTTCGGCTGACAGATTGACGCCATGATAAAGCGAATCACCTTGAGCGAGTCCTTTGAACACGCCATTGGCAAGAGTGACGCCAATGAACTGATTGTTGAAGTGCAGGTGATAATAGTTAGCATTGAGTAGAACTTTGCTTAACATCCCAACACGGGGCCAGAACAGCTTAGCGCCAAGTTGATACTCGACACCCTTCTCTAGGATGTTACCGAGCGCCGGCGTGCTTTGGTAAAGTCCGCCGCCGCCACCTGCAGGAGGCAGGCGATAGGCTGTGGCCCAATTTCCATACAGAGCCAGCCAGCCAGTTGGCTGCCACCGGGCGCTAACCGATGGCTCAGTTTTGGTGAAATCGGTCTGAGTGGCGGGAAGCTGACCCTGGTCATGGCCTGAAAATACTCCGGCCACGTCCAGAGCGTTGGCTTCGGCAAAATAGGTATTTCCGTATGGATAATAGTCCGTATGAAAATTCACAAGGCGGAAGCCGGGTGTGATTGTTACGTTTGAAATTGGCGTAATTGCATCCTGCACAAACAACGCTAGATCATTAATGTGCCAAAAGTCGCTGCGGTGATTGGCATTTGGAACCGCGACCGAACCGCAGACCGTGGTACCCGCAGGTATGACTGTGCCATAGCCATAAGTAACTGCGGAGGGTGTAACGCCGCAGACACCGGGATTGTAGAATGAATTGCGAGAGTTATAGACGGTTTTGATAAAATAACCGCCCACACCGATACGATTGTAAGGCAAATTGATGTCGCCCCAGAGCTTGTCACCATACATGTATGAGAAGGGATTATTGTGCTCGTACAGGTTACCGGCGCCTGGGGTACCAAGTCCAAAATTATGGCTCGTCGGCGGAATTTGTGGGCGGATTTTGGGTTTACCGGGCGGATTTTGTCGTGTGCAGGAACCGATAGAGCTTGGAACAAGTGGTATCCAGAGATTTTTGGTCTGTCTCGGTGATCCTTGGCCAGATCAGCGGACCACCGTCCTCCTCGATGAGTACCTCGAGGATCTGGGAGACTGGCAGGCCGGCCCA
>JAKAVI010000169.1 GCA_021817355.1 Pseudomonadota bacterium
GCCTGAACGTCCTTGTGGCGGAAGAGCGCGTTGTCATCAAAATTGACCTTCGCGTCCAGACAGACGAGGCGTCCGTCCTTCGTTAGCACCAAGGGATTGATCTCAAGAAGGCTCATGTCCTTGGCAAGGAAGGCGCTGTAGAGCCCCTCGATCAACTGCCCGCACTGCTTGGCCGCATCACCGGACAGTTTGAGTGCGGCAGCGATGTCGCGCCCAAGATAGCCGGAATAACCCACTGCCGGTTCGACCTGAAACGTCGCAATTTTCTCCGGTGTCTTGTGTGCAACCTCCTCGATGTCCATGCCGCCTTCGGTTGAGGCAATGAACGAGATGCGGGAGGTCGCGCGGTCAACCAGAGCGGAAAGATAGAGCTCGCGCGCGATGGCAGAGCCATCTTCGATGTAAAGCCGGTGCACAACGCGGCCATGCGGCCCGGTTTGATGGGTAACGAGGGTCATACCGAGCATGCGCTCGGCCTCTTTGCGCACCTCCGCGATCGACTTGACGACCTTGACACCGCCTCCCTTGCCGCGGCCTCCGGCATGGATCTGTGCCTTGACGACCCAGACCGGGCCTCCGAGTTGCTCGGCAGCTTTGACCGCCTCTTCGACGGAAAATGCGGGAATGCCTTTGGGCACCGGCACAGCAAAGCCGCGGAGCAGCTCCTTGGCCTGGTATTCGTGAATGTTCATCGGATCCTCGTTGCGGCGAGCAGAAAGTTGCGCGGGCGCACCATAACAGTGGAGTTGTGCGGTGCAAGACTGCGCCATACCCCTGTCGCGTGACGATGAAAAGTCCTTTGCATGTGGCCCTCAGCTGGTGTGGCCGCCGTCAGCCGCGCCTGTCTGCCATTACCTGGCGGCAGGAGAGGCGGGGCCGGGATCATCTCTGGCCGGGATTTTCATCTCAATGTGCGGACCTGGTGGCCCTGCGCCGGCGCGCGGAGGCAAGGGAGGCGGCGCCCTGCTGCTGGCAGGCGATTGAGAATGTGGCGCCAGCGCGTCATTTGTCGACAAAATCGGGGGCCGGGCGCGCCATTGCCCTTCATCATGCGTGCCATCTTCGTTGCAATGCGGCAGGGTGCTGTTGAAGCCGCGTTGCGTCGCGATGTACCGGATTGGAACAGATGGACGCCGGCCTGCTGCGGACAGCGCCATGATTCCGATCTCGGATGATAATCCCGTACGCCTTACCCCCTGGGTCAATTGGTCCTTGATCGGGCTGTGCGTGGCCGTGTTCTTCTGGGAGCTATCATTGGGGGCGCGGCTGCCGGCGGCGCTGGACGTGCTCGGATTTGCCCCGGCCTCCCTCGCCGCGACCGCGGTCCGCGTGCCCGGTTATCTCGTCGTGCCGCCGTGGATCACGATTTTCACTGCCATGTTTCTGCATGGCGGCTGGCTTCATATCGCCGGCAACATGCTCTACTTGTGGATCTTCGGCAATAATGTGGAAGACGCGATGGGCCATTGGCGCTATCTCGTCTTCTATCTGGTCTGCGGGGTCGCTGCGGCGTTCAGCTTCGCCGCCATGGCGCCCCTTTCCAGCATTCCCATGGTCGGAGCTTCAGGCGCGATTTCCGGCGTTCTTGCCGCCTATGTCCTATTTTACCCGCGCGCTCTGATCCGCGTCGTCGTACCTCTGGGCATCTTGCCCTACTTCCTTAGGATCAGCGCCGGCTGGGTGGTTGGCTTCTGGTTTGTGATGCAACTTGTAAATGCAATGCTGGCCAGGCCCGGAGACCCCGGTGTCGCCTGGTGGGCACATGTTGGCGGTTTCCTGGTAGGTGGACTGCTCACGCCGCTCTTCAAATCGTCGCAAATGCGCTTTTTCGGAAATGTCCGCCGTGGCCCCTGGGGCTGAACCCGTCCTTTTGGATTTGGCACGATGCCTGCTCCGTCCGATCAACGCCGCGCGTTGCCGTCTCGTTTTGGGCCAGCGCGGGCGAAAATGACCGGAGGAAGCATATGAAGCATCGCAACTCGCATCTGCTCGTTGGCTATTGGAGCAGATTGCGCAAGGGTCGTCCCATTCCGGATCAATCCGACATTGATCCCCGGGCGCTGAAACGTATGCTGCCTGACATGCTCATTCTTGATGCGGTTGATCCTTCCCACCCCCTCTATCGTCTGGCCGGCACGCAATTGTGCGAACGTCATGGGTCCGAATTGCGCGGCACCAATTTTCTGGCTGGCTGGGAGGTGCGCTCGCGCCGAGACCTGGCCGGCTTGCTGGCGCAGGCCTTACAGACCCATCAGCCTCTGTGCCTGTCCTCTTTCGGGACAAGCCCGCAGGCGAGCGTGGTCGAAATGGAGACCTTGCTGGCGCCGGTATCCTTTGGTGGAGGCGGCGCCACGCGCTTTGTCGGGATGGTGCAGATTCTGGGTGATGGCGCACAGCTTGCCGACAAGCCGATCGCCTTTCAGCGCTTGACCGATGCGCAGCTGGTGCAGGAGGACGAGCCATTGTCCGTCATGGAGCCACCGCTGCGCCGGCCGACGTTCCATACTCGCGACGCATCTGGCGCTGCGCGGGCACCGCATCTGCGTCTTGTCGTTGATCACATACCGGCGCCACCGTCGGCGCAGGACCTGGTGCCGGTCAATGATGCCGAAAGCGACATGGAGCGGCTGGTGCGCGTGCTCTATGCTAGCCGTACACAGCCGGTCACCGGCTTGCAGTCATGATTCTGTGTCAGTGGGGGTTGGGGATTGTGCCGGCCGAACCGGGAAGTGTCGGCACGTTGTTGCCCGGATTGTCCAGGCTGTGATTGTGCATGATGGCCTGGCTGCGCTCTTCTTCGGCACGACGGTTTTTCAGACGCAGGAGCTCAAAGTGCTCAACGATGGAGCGGTACTTGGCAAACTTCTTGTTATCGCGCGGCAGGCGCTGATCACAGCGATGTGGCGAATAATGCATGGTCTCCTGACACCACATGTCGAAATTCATATCGGGTAGCTTGTACGACGTAGGCGGGGTCTGGGCCAAAGCCGTAGCGGGCATCAGGACGAGTACCAGAAGAGCCAGGAAGTTTTTCATGGACATAGCCTAACGCTGATGATGGTGGAACGGAAAGTGTGCCGGAGCAAAAGCGTCCGGCTGTGGGAACGGTGCCACAGCCGGCAGATCGTCGCTGGAACTTCCTAGCCAGCGGTGCGTTCTAGATCTTCCACCACGCGAACCGCTTGGGGCGCGGGTGCCGCCCGTCCCAAGATAAGGTCGGCGGCCTTTTCGGCAATCATGATCGTTGGCGCGTTGGTATTGCCCGAAACGAGATTTGGCATCACTGAGGCGTCAACCACGCGCAGTCCCTCGATGCCGTGAACCTTTAGCTTGGGGTCGACCACGCAATCCTCGCCGCGACCCATCTTGGCTGTTCCCACGGGATGGTAGATTGTTTCGGCTGTTCTCCGGATGAAGGCATCCAGCAGTTCGTCGCTCTGTACATGGGCGCCGGGCATTAGTTCGGGACCCCGATAAGGATCGAAGGCCGGCTGGGCGAAGACCTCACGGGCCAGGCGAACGCCCTCGCGCAGGGCGCGGCGATCTTCTTCGGCTTCCAGGTAATTGGGCTGAATGATCGGCGGCGCAGCGGGATCGGTTGAACGGATCGAGATGTAACCGCGACTTTCTGGTCGCAGTTGGCATACATGTGCCATGAAGCCATGACGGTCCGCCTTCTTGCGGGTGTGGTCGAACATGAGCGCGGAGATGAAGTGAAACTGCAGATCGGGCGTTTCAAGGTCAGGACGGCTTTTAAGAAACGCGCCTGATTCCAAACCCTGTCCGGTGGCAAGACCGGTGCCGAACAGCAAATATTGCAGCCCCGTCTTGGCCGCGGCCAGAGGGCTGGACTGGCTGTAAAGGGTAATGGGCAGCTTGCATTCATATTGCACGGAGCAATCCAGGTGATCCTGGAGATTGCGTCCGACCCCCGGCAGATGGGCAACCACTGGAAGATCGAAGTTCCTCAGGATCTTTTCATCGCCAAGTCCGGAAAGCAGCAGGGTCTGCGGTGAGTTGACGGCGCCCCCGCACAAAAGAATTTCCTGATTGGCGTGCACCTGCACGACCTCGCCCCGCTGAAGATATTCGATTCCCCTCGCCTTGGTACCTTCAAACAGAATGCGACTGACCAGGGCATGGCTCTGCACGGTCAGGTTCGGACGCTTGAGCGCCGGACGCAGATAGGCGCTGGCAGCACTCCAGCGTCGGCCCTCATGGATGGTGAGCTGATAGGGACCGAAACCTTCCTGCTGAAAGCCGTTGAAATCCGAGGTCCTTTTGTGACCGGCCTCCACACCTGCTTCGATGAAGGTGCGGAACAGGGGATTGGTGGAACGGCCGTTGGAGACGTGCAGCGGGCCATCGTCGCCATGGAAATCGTCGCCGCCGGATTCATAGTTCTCCGCCCGCTTGAAGTAAGGCAGCACATCGGCAAAAGACCAGCCTTCGCAACCTTCCTGGCGCCAGCGATCATAGTCGCGGGAATGGCCGCGGATATAGATCATGCCATTGATGGACGAGGAGCCTCCCCAGCCCTTGCCGCGCGGCCAGTAGAGCCGTCGTCCCTCCAGGTGGGGCTGACCCTCGGTGTCAAAATACCAGTTGTGCGGATTGGGTTTGCCCAGGAGCGCAGGGATACCGGCCGGCATATGAATCATGAGCGATTTGTCAGGGCCGCCGGCCTCAAGCAGCAGGACCTGGGCACTTCCGTCGGCGGACAGGCGATTGGCAAGCACGCAGCCGGCGCTACCTGCACCGACAATCACAAAATCAAATGCTTTCATGGCTGGCCTTGGCAGGAACGATACGCCTGCACTCTAGTCAAAGCTGACGGCTGTGTCGCGGATTTGCTATTTGCCCGGCGCCGGGAGCTTCTTCGTGGTGACAGGGGCGACGGCTGGGGCAAGCTTGGGTTTAGCCGCTGGCGCGCCCTGAACCTCGCGCAGGCGGGCGAGTTCGGCAAGAAGTGCGGTGTGGCAGGACTGGCTGGTGGCTGAGAGCGCCCCGACGCGGGCATCCAGAATCCAGCAGTCATAGTTGGCCTGGGCCTGCGCCGCCGCCAGGGGGGCCTTGTTCCGTTGTCTGCTCAGCATGCGCAGCAGTTCCAGACGTATGTTTTCGGCAATGCGATCGTCGGCGGGGGCTTGCTCAGGCAAGGGTTCCTCGCCGCTCGCTGCGGATTCAGCCTTTTGCGCATAATGGAGCGCAAGACGGGCCTCATCGGGCGAAACCGGCGAGAGCGAGATGGACCCACGGGCATCGAAGGCGGTGCGGCCGGGAAGCTCCGAGATGTGCAGGGACCGGGCCAGCCTCGCATATTCGTTGTACAGCGCACGGGAAAAGGCGGAACCTGTGGGATTTGCCGCCACCAGCTCCTCATAAGGGGTGCGGCCGGCACAGCCGGCAAGGATTCCGGCAACGGCAAGGCCCGCAGCCAGCCGATAACGCAACACCATGATCGCTACTCCCAATCTGACCGGGCCCGCCGGACCTCTGCCCCCTATAGCCCAAGGCAGCGGTACAGGGTAAGGGGTAGCTGGACCACCATGATCGCGAGAATTGTAGCGCCGCCGGTAACCGGGCATTGAGGTTCGCCCCTTAGCCTCGCAGTGCCGCTGCAGATCGGAAAAGGGGGCATTCAGCGATGAGGATCGATCGGGACACGGTGATCGACCGGGCGCGCGCCGATCGCAGGCGCTATCGGCGCGTTGATCTCAATATTGCAGGCAAATTGTTTCTCCCCGACGCTCAAAGCGAGACGCTTTGCCACATCTTCGACCTGTCGCCGGGCGGCGCACGGATCGGGACCGAGACGCCACTGACCGCGGGTATCCCCGTCATTCTCTATGTCGGTGAGTTTGGCCGCTTCGAAGGAACCGTCGTGCGGCTCTGGGGTGGAGATTTTGGGGTCCAGTTCACCTGCTCCACCCTCAAGCGCGAGCGCATCGCCGAACGGCTGACCGTGTACCTCAGTCGTAACCGGATCGATGAGGAGATTCTTGACCAGCCTGAGCCGCGACCGCTGCGCAGTCTCGCCCGCTACACCCGCGGCAATGGCCAGGTCGTCGAGTGTGAGGTCACCGACCTGTCATTGCGTGGCGTTCTGCTGTTGAGCGCTGATCGGCCCCCGATCGGCGAGAGGGTGGTCATCGGCCAGATGGCCGGACGCGTCGCCCAGCATCTCGACCATGGCATTGCGATCGAGTTCATCTCGCCTCTGGCCGCTGCAGACGGCGGGCCGGTGCCAGGGTCGGTTAGGACCAAGCTATCCGAACGCCGCTGACCGGCATCATTGCGAACGGCTGCGGACAAGGAGCTGCCAGCCAGCCCCACGCGCGGCACCGGTGCGAGCGGGCGTAAAGCTGCCTTTAGGACAGTCTTTTCTTTGTCCTTGTGCGCGGTCTATGACATGGATCGGATCGCAGCTGAGCAAGGAACCCACGCACATGGAACTTAATTCTTCGATTGCCGCCGTTATCACAGGTGGCGCCTCCGGTTTAGGCGAGGCTACTGCCCGCGCATTGGCAGCCAAAGGCGTGCGTGTCGCCCTCTTCGACCTGCAGAAGGAAAAAGGCGAAAAAGTCGCCGCCGAAATCGGTGGCGTTTTCTGCGAAGTCAACGTCACCTCGGACGAGAGTGTTAAGGCAGGTTTTGCCAAGGCCCGGGAACGTCACGGCCAGGAGCGCATCCTCGTCAACTGCGCTGGTACGGGCAATGCCATCAAGACCGCCAGCCGCGACAAGAAGACGGGTGAGATCAAGTATTTTTCCGCCAAGGATTTCGATCGCATCATCCAGATCAATCTCGTCGGAACCTATCGCTGTATTGCCCTGAGCGCAGCGGGAATGCTGAGCCTGGAACCGGTCAAGGGCGAGCGGGGCGCGATCGTCAACACCGCGAGCGTGGCGGCGCAGGATGGTCAGATCGGGCAGGCTGCCTATTCCGCCTCCAAAGGCGGGGTGAACGCAGTTACGCTGGTGGTCGCCCGCGATCTCGCGCAGGAAGGCATACGCTGCAATACGATCATGCCCGGACTGTTCAACACTCCGCTGCTGGCTGGCGCACCCGAACAGGTCAAACAGGCCCTGGCCGCCCAGGTGCCCTTCCCACCCCGGCTTGGCAATCCGGTCGAATATGCCGCTCTGGCGCTTCAGATGCTGGAAAACGGCTATTTCAACGGTGAATGCGTGCGCCTCGATGGTGCCATCCGCATGGCGCCACGCTAGGCCCAGACCTCGCTGGGTTTGCCTGCGCGGAAGCAGCACGCGGATGGCGTCTGCGTCTTGCCCCGCGCCTCAGCGTGGCTCAGCCGGCAAGTGAATGCAGCTGGCTGTTGGCGAGCGTCAGCTTGGCGATCGACAACTCTCCCGTCCGTTCGAGTTCGGCAAGAAAGATCCGGGTTCGGTTCACGGCGTCCACATTGAGGCCGGCCCAGGCCTCGGCTGCGGCGACTCCGGCGGCGCGATCGCCGCTCGGCCGGTCCCGGTCACAGAGCACCTTGGCGGTCAGCGCCCGCTGGCCGGCATAGAGGTCATCGACGATGCGCCGGATGGCGAGCCGGTCCCAATGTTCGCTCGCATTGATGCGCTGGGCGAGGCTGCGCAGCCGATCCAATCCGATGATCTCGCCGGTGGCAAAATAGGCCCCCGCGACAAGGTCGATTGAAAGCTCGCGCGCGTGTGCCAGGTGAATGATTTCAGGGGCGGCACTGAGCAACGGCAGCACCGCGATGTCCTCGGCCAGTGCATGCGGCACGCCGGCAGCTTCAAGATCGCTGATGCGCTGTTCGGTGGCCGCGGCCTCAAAATCCGAAACCAGGGTTTCAAAGGTGCCGGTCAACGCCCTCACCCCGTCGCGGTACTGCCGGACAAATTGGGCAAGATCGGCAGCTTCCGGCACGTTCATCACGAACCAGAGACCAAGACGCCGCAACAGATCAGTGATGTCACAGATCGCCGCGATCTGGATGTCAGCAGCAACCTTGTAGTCGAGGGTGCCGATTCTGCTTTTCAGCCCCGAAAGGCCAAAGGCGCCATCAGCCAGGGCGAAGGCGTGCGCCGCACGCGCTGCCGGGGCTCCGGAAATCTCCTTGAGGCGGTGGATGAAGACGGGGCCGGCCAGATTGACGATGCGGTTGGTCAATACATCGGTGATGATCTCGCGCCGCAGACGATGATGCTCCATCTCGTGGCGGAAATGCTCAACCAGCTGAGGTGGGAAATAGCTTAGCAGTTCTGCCGCAAAGAATGGCTCATCGGGCAAGCTTGAGGCGTTGATCTCGGCAGCGAGGTCAAGCTTGGCATAGGCGAGCAGCACTGCAAGCTCGGGACGCGTGAGCAGCTGATTGTCCGCAAGGCGCTTGCGCAATCCTTCATCGTCGGGCAGGAACTCGACTGCGCGGTCAAGCTTGCCGCGCCGCTCCAGGTCACGCATCAGGCGGTTATAGGCATCAAAATCCTTCAACCCTCGGGCTTGGGCTACCGACAGTGCCAGCGGTTGATCATAATTGTCCTGTAGCACATGCCCGGCCACGTCCTCGGTCAGGTCCGAGAGGATCTTGTCGCGCTCACTCTGGCTGACTTCACCGCGGCGCAGCGGACCGGAAGATCGG
>JAKAVI010000454.1 GCA_021817355.1 Pseudomonadota bacterium
CAGGACCACTGGCGCCGCGTCTTTCCCGCTGGCGCTGCAAGGAGGCAGGTCCTGCCCGGCGCGACGCAGGAAAGCCCATCTTGCCAGTCATGGCTGCGTCCGGGTCCGCGCTCAGCCCCAAGCTCCAGGCTTGGCGCAGGACAGAGCCGGGTGAGGAAGTTCCTGTCCTGATAGTAGCGCAATTTGCGCGCACGGATCGGCGGCAGGCCACTGACCATGACAAGGGCATCGCCTGGGGGCAGTTGCATGATTTCACCGGGGGTGAGGAGCGGGCGCGGGGTTTGCTGGCGTGACACCGAGACATGCCCAAGCCAGGGCGCGAGACGGTGGCCGGCATAATTATGCTGGGCATGAAGTTCGGTTGCGGTCCCAAGTGCATCAGATATGCGTTTGGCCGTGCGCTCATCATTGCTGCTGAAGGCAATGCGTACATGACAATTGTCGAGAATCGCATTGTTGTCGCCATAGGCTTTGGCAATCTGGTTGAGCGACTGAGCGATGAGATAGGCGCGGATGCCGTAGCCGGCCATGAACGCAAGTGCAGTCTCGAAGAAATCAAGACGGCCCAGAGCCGCAAATTCGTCGAGCATCATGAGCAGTTGATGGCGACGCCCTGCCCTGGCATCGCCTTCAAGTTTTTCGGTCAGTCGCCGTCCGATCTGGTTGAGGATGAGACGGACCAAAGGCTTGGTACGGGAGATGTCCGAGGGCGGGATGACAAAATAGAGCGAGATCGGCCGCTCCGCCTCGACCAGATCAAGGATGCGCCAGTCACAGGCTTCGGTTACCGCCGCGACCGTGGGGTCGCGATAAAGTCCGAGAAACGAGAGCGCCGTCGACAGCACGCCGGAGCGCTCGTTTTCCGCCTTGTTGAGGAGTTCACGCGCCGCCGAGGCCACCACCGGATGAACCACCGCCGTCGTGGTGGTCCCCAAATGATTGCTCTGCATCATCGCCCGCAGGGTTTCTTCGAAGGAGCGCCTGGGATCGGAGAGAAAATTGGCAACGCCCGCGAGGGTCTTGTCTGCTTCGGCATAAAGCACGTGCAAGATGGCACCAACCAGAAGCGAGTGACTGGTCTTCTCCCAGTGATTGCGGCGCTCGAGGGCTCCTTCAGGATCAACCAGAATATCGGCGATGTTCTGGACGTCGCGAATTTCGTGCGGGCCCTTGCGTACCTCAAAGAGCGGGTTGTAGCGGGCGGAGCGTACATCTGTCGGGTTGAAGAGCAGGCAGGTGGAGAACGAGGCGCGCCAGCCGGCAGTCAGTTCCCAGTTTTCTCCCTTGACGTCGTGGATCACGGCACTACCGGTCCAGGACAGGAGGGTCGGAATGACGAGTCCGACGCCCTTTCCCGAGCGCGTAGGCGCAAAGGCCATGACATGTTCGGGACCGCAGTGACGCAGATAGCGTCCCTCAAAGCCGCCGAGCATCACTCCCTTGGCACGAAAGAGGCCCGCCTTCCTGATTTCAGAGCGCCGGGCCCAGCGTGAGGAGCCATAGGTGGTGACCACACCGGCCTGCCGGCCCCGCCAGAGCGCGCACAGCACGGCCGTGACAAAGCCAAGAACCCCGCTTAAGGCGGCGATCTCTCCGGCATCGTCAAACACCTGTGGTGCATAGGTGCCATAGTCCCACCACCACAGAAACATTCGCCACGGCGCGTAGAGGGGAATGCCACCCAGATCAAACCAGGGATGCCCCAGCCTCGCGGAATAACCCAATTGCGCCGCGACGAATTCCGTTGCCAGCCACAGCCCCAAGATGAGGACGCAAAGAACAGCAAGGCTCTGACCAAAATAAATCCGGGAGGCCGACATAAGTGCCCACTAAGTTGAAGTTCAGGATGCGCGCGAAGCCTGCCAGCGCCAGGGCTGGGCGCCTATGACCTTCTTGCGCATTCTTGATGGCTTATGTGGACGACAGAGTTTCAGCGTCTCAGGCTTGGCTTCGCAACCACGCGGGCTCCTTGGCCATGGCCGATGAGCCTTACAGCATTGCGCTGCAGGGCGTGCAGGGACTGCGTCACGGGCGAACGCGCCCGCTGCCTTTCCGCTCGCAGCATGGGTACTCTGGCATCGCCCAGCCTTCAGGCTGGCTCAGCGCCTGCCGGCGGCAAAGGCGCGATTTAGCAAAAGAGCAAGGCGAACCCCTGCCTTTTCGAGCTGGCGGGCAGCAATGGGAGCATATCTGCGGGCATAATTGCGCGGCAGGATGAGCGGGGCATAGTGGTAGGAGCGTCCGTGCAGCAGCGGATAAATGTCCCGGCTGGCGATGGCAAAGGAACCATTGGCCCAGTCCACCGGGTTCCCCTTTTGCCAGCGCGCGCGCGCAGAAGCCGTGATGCGCGCCTCAAGGCGCATGGCAACGCGGGCAGGATTGCGCCCGAGCGCTCTGACCACCGCGTCATCCCACACGGCATGCAGGTTGGTATGGCGCCCATTGAGGATCACATGCACCTCGTTGCCACCCGCGTCGTGATCATTGGCCGCGTGGAGGGGCTGGTGCTCATCTGCCACAAAATGAATGAGAAAACGCAGCGCCCTTGCCCGCACCGCGCCTGTCAGCTCAGGATCTGCGATGCGACGGGTGTCACGCTCGATCTGCGCCACCACGCAGTTTCCATGCCGGCAGTCGCGGGATGCCACATAGCCTGAACTGCCGAGCGGAATATCGACATAATGCCAGCGCGCGGTGTGCGGCCGTTCACGGCGGATCTCATCGGCCCAGGTCGAGGCGCGAACCATGGTCCTTGGCAGCGGCCCATCCAGAAGACGCGACACCTCTGCTTGCGCCCGCGGCGTCAGCTGACTGGCGGCGATGAAGGCTACAATGCGGTGGCCTTCTGCCCCCCAGGCAAAGGCCGGGGTCGTTGCAGACATGAGGCTGAAGGCGACGATAAAGGCGGCAGCCAAACTGCGCATGGCTCATTCTCCGGTTCTAACGGGCGATCGCAGGGCTGCGCTCGCGTTGGGTAACGAAGCAAAAATTTGTGTCAATCCGATTTCGGTCCAAACTTTCCTGCCGGCCGGCATGGGCTGTCCAGGCAAGCTCGCCTTGGCGCGAAGGCTGTGCCTCTTGTGGCCCATAGCCGGGGATTGGTGCATTTTCAGGCCCGGGCATATCCACAGCGGTGTGCAGCTGGCGCCGATGGCTGAGTGCGTCCTGCAGCCTGCGGCCAAAGCCAAAATCACTCAACGCGAGGCCACGGACAGGTTCGCGGTCAAGCCAGGTCAGCGCCCCCATCGTCACCAGTTGCGAAAGCGGTGTCTTCGCCAACACCTCGACATCGACAGGATAAAGTTGCGCCTGCGCTTTGGCAAAGCGGGTGATGCTGGCAAGGAAGTCCTTCTCCAGCTGCCACAGTCCAGGACCGATCTCACGCAGATCAAGATGCGCGCCAAGCATGGCTAGACGCTTGAGAAGGCGTTCGCCTTCGCCGGGGGCAAGAGAGGGATCGTGATCCCGATGATAGGCCAGACTGTAGCGCCAGCCATGGGCCTTAGCGACCTCGGCGATGACGCAGTCGCCGCGCTGTGGAGCGCGAGCGCTGGCCGTTATGGCCACGATGGCCTGCGCTGGCGCCTTTAGGGGTGCAAGAAAGCCCAGATCAACAAAATAACTGCGCCCGTCATGGCCATCGACCACGAGAAAATTGCGTCCGTCGTTGCCCCGCCCCTGCCCCAGCACACATCCAATCAGAGCGCCACGCCCCGCTGAGACGGGATCAAAGATCGCCCGCTGGCGGGCGCAGCGAACCAGTGCATGGCGCGTGATCTCTCCCTCGAGAGTACCAAGGCGGACGGCGCGGGTGGCGAGTGCCTCGAGCGTGGAAGGGGCGTGCGCATGTAGTTGCCAGCGCCCACCGCGCAATTCTTCAGCAAGGCCAAGCGCCTTCAAGGTCTGCAGCCGCGCCGCCAGCAGACTGTGATGGAAACTTTCAAAACCTTTGCCGGCAAGCACGAGACGGCCATGAGCATCGGCGAGTGTCTCAAGTTGGGCCTCAAGCGGGGTGGGAGCGCGTTTTTCAGCCTCGGCGAAGAGCAGACGGCGGGGGTCGGCCGGATCGGGTGGACCAAGATCAAGCTGGACGATCTTTCCGGCGCGAAGGCGCATACCTTCGCGCAGATAATCGCGCGCAATGCGCAGTTCCTGGTCGTGATCATCAATACCACGCAGGACAACATGGGTGTGCGGAAGACCGGTGTTGTAATGATCGGCCGCCACCCACTCAAGCTCGCTGCCCAGATCAAGTTCCATTTCCTTGAGCAGGCGACGGGTTAAGTGCCTAAGTGCTGGATATTCCCAGCCATGTTCAACCGCCACGACAATCCGGAACTGGTAGGGGTCGGTACGGGAGCGCTCGAGAAAGCTGCGACCATCGGCGTGCTCCTTGCTTCCGTCATAAAGCGTTCCACGAAGCGTATCGCGGCCAACACCTTCGCGTTGCAGATAGCGCAGATGCTGCTGGACTGCGGACACTCGGCCTCTGACACGCATGATCCTCGGCGCCACGCGTACCGTGCGCTGAAAGGCCTGCGGCGCAACGAGCCCAAGCACGCGGGCCACGCCCGCTCCACGTCCGCGGCCGACATGCTTGCGTTCGCCGCGATAAAAGCCACCCATGCGCGCGACTTCGCGCAGGATGAGGTTCAGGTGGCTGGGTCCACCGCTCACAAAGAGCGAGCGCCGCATGGCAATTTCGGGAAACATGTCATCATCGTTCATGGCCTAGGTCTTCGCGCTCCCACCCCCTGTTGATCACGGCGTCCGGACGGAGAGGAGGCGCCGCCAACGAAGAGCCGCGCCCCATCGGCTGCTGCGACGAACAAAACCTGCGCCGTCGCGGATTTGCGTGGCACCAGTACCGCCGGGGCTGCGGCGAGGGTGTGAAGGATGTGCAGCATATAGTTTCTCGTCTGCTGCGGCAGCCGCTCACCATGCGCGATAAAGCTCTCCACCCGTCCTGGTCCTGCCTCATAGGCTGAAAAGAGCAGCGGAAAGCCGAAACGGAGATAGCAGCGATGCAGATAGGCGGCGCCGGCAAGAATATTTTCTCGCGGTGAAAAGGGCTCGGCGGGCAAGCCATAGCGTATCGCCATTGCCTTGAAGGTTTGCGGCATCAGCTGCATCAGACCCATCGCCCCCTTGGCCGAGACGATGGGGGCGCCGTCAAGCTGCAGGTGACCACCTGATTCGGCCTCAATCACCGCACAGATCCAGGCGCGGGGAAGTGCGAAGCGCTCGGCGGCACTGGCGATATCCGCAGCAAAAGCCTGGCGGCAGGGCGCCCTCGCGCCATGACCAAAACAGAGGGCACAGAGGAGCAGGGACCTCAGCGCAGCCATAAGGGCACCAGCCGGCCGATAATCGCGGCGCGGCGCACGGGACCAAAATAGCGGCTGTCGAAGGAATACCGCTTGTGCGCCATGAGAAGAAAGACGTCCCGTCGGGTGAGGCGCAAGCACCCCTGCCAGCGCGGCAGGGGCCGGTGCTTGCTGTCCGCAGCAAGACGGTGAGCAAGGAGGCGCCCATTGCGCCACAGCCTCTGGCCATGGGCGCAGATCTCATCACCAACGAGCCCGGCGATGCGTTTGACCACAGGCACGCCCTTGGGCAGATAGCCACGGCGCGCGGCCAGACGCGCCATCACAGGCGGGAGTTTTGCAAGGACCAGTTCGCCTCGGACCAGGAAATGGGCTCTGCGGACGGCATAAAGTCCGATCGGCGCACTCGCGGTGGCATTCCAGATCAGGCGGGGCGGGCGCGGCCCTCCTGCCATGGCCGCCGCGATGGCCACCCCAGCAAGCCCGAGCAGGAGCGCGATCCGCCGCCGCTGCGCCTTCAGCAGCATCGCTTCGTCGACCAATCGTCAAGTTCGTCGATATGATAAAAGACGTGGCGGCCGTGGCGGCGGCATTTGGGTCCTTGCTGGCGTATGCGCATCTTGACCAGCGTGTGGGGTCGAAGGCCCAGATAGAAGGCCGCTTCCTTGGTAGACAGAAAGGGGCTGCCACGCTTTGCCAACTGTGCCCGCAGGCTGGCGTCTTCAGCGACAATCATAGAGTCCATGCAACACCTCACTCGGTTTGGTTGGTGGCTCAATGGAGATGACGAACGATCCCCCTGCCAGGCACAAGGCTAGGGGACCCATTGCGCCTCAGGAGAGGGGCGTTTTGTGCAATTGCAGATTCGCCGGAAGGCGCCGGACGATGACGTCATAAAGGCAGGGCCCGCGGCGGGGTGTCTCAGCCAGCACAAGCCAAAAAGCGTCGGTTTCAAGGACAGAGAACGAGGATCGCGCGCCATCCGCCGGCCGATCAGCCGAGCGATACTTGCCCGGCACGACATGGTCCAACGGTCGCCGCGTGTGATCAGTTGCGCAGGCGCAGTGTCAAGGCGGCTCCGCCGCCAGGAGGTTCGCTCAGCGTTACAGAGCCACCATGAAGGCTCGCGATCTGCTGTACCAAGGTCAGCCCTACCCCAGTTCCCTGCTGCTTTGTAGTAAAGAAGGGGACGAAAATCTGCTCACGCAGCTCTGGGGCAATGCCCGGGCCGTTATCGCTGATGCAAATTGTCACATCGCCGCCGGCCAGCGCCTCGGCGACGAGTCTGATTTCCGCGTTCTGACGCCCTTCCACAGCCTCCATGGCATTGCGCAACAGATTGATCAGGGCCTGATCCAGCAGCTCAGGATCCGCGTGCAAGCGCAACGTTTGTGGCCTGCAGTCATGCTCGAAGCGGATACCCCGCGCGGTCATTTCGGGACCAAGGAGCCGCTCGATGCGGGCGAAAGCACGCACGAGGAGCGTGTCCTCAGGTCGCGCCGTCATCCGCTGGGTCAGGCGGCGATGGTTCTGCACAAAATGCAGCAGTCCGTCGCTGCGGCGCGCGACGGCGTCAAGCGCCTCAATGGCGTCAGCGAGGGCCCGGCCTGGCTCGCTGTCCTGCTCTAGCTGGGACAGGGCCACGGTTACAAGTTCGCGGGCGGTTTGCGACAAAGACGAAATCGGTGTCAGCGAGTTCATCACCTCGTGAGCAATGGTACGAATGAGACGATGCCAGGCGTCAAGCTGCTGGGCACTGAGTTCATCGCCGATGTTCTGCAGCGAGATGAGCGTGCGGTGTTCTCCCCGCGACCAGAAGCTTGTCGCGGCGGCCTTGACGACAATGGTACTGGCGCTGCGCTGCAGCTGCAGCACTGTGCGTCCCCCGGCCTTCAGCTGCTCAAGCCTGCTACGAAATTCCACGCCATAGCGGGCAAGATCAAGCGCCGTGTTAGCGGACACATCAAACATCTGCCTGGCCGCGGTGTTGAGCGGCACATAGCAACCATCCTCTTGGCGGGCGAGCAGCGCCACCGGCACATGCGCCAGCATTGCGGCCAGATAGCGGCTCATCTCCTCGCGTTCGCTGCGTCCCTGGCGCAGGCGTTCCATGACCCGGCCCATCGCCGCTCCAAGGTCGCGATAAGGCGCAAGACGCGAAAGCCCGGTAAAACTCTGCGTGGTGTCGTCATAGGCAATGGCGTCAAAAAACCGCGCAATCTCGCGGTTGGTGCGGGTCAGGGTATGGGTGATCTCGGCCAGCTGCGCGAGGATCAGTACCAGCAGCAACGCCTCAACCACGTACCAGTTGGTGTTGATCAGAGCGTAAGCAAGCAGCGAAAGGCTGAGAAGCAGCAGCAGGGACCGCAGCATAAGGCCTACGGAAAGCCGGTCAGAGACCATATTTTTCCATCCGCCGATAAAGTGAGGCCCGGGTAATCCCAAGCGCCTGCGCGGCGCGGCTGACATTACCTTGATGCTGTTCGAGGGCCCGCTTCACTGCATCGCGTTCAATGGTGTCCAGATCAAGTCCGGTGGAGGGTACCGCCACAGCCATCGGCGCTGCTGCCGGGAGGGCAAAGTCGTCCACCTCCAGTGCGGCGCCGCGTGACAGGATCACCGCCCGTTCCACAGCATGGCGCAGTGCCCGGATATTGCCCGGCCAGTCATGAGAGGTAAGGGCAACCAATGCCGCCGCGGTTACCGGCTTGCGCGCCATGTTGTACTTCTGGGTGTAGAAGGCGACGTAATGTTCCACGAGCGGCGCGATATCCTCCTGGCGCGCCCGCAGGGGTGGCAACTCGATGGTGACCGTGTTGATCCGCCAAAGCAGATCGGCACGAAAGAGATTGGCATCAACAAGACGGCTCATGGGCTGGTTGGTGGCGCAAATGACGCGCACATCGATAGGCTCAGCCCGCTCGCTTCCCACCGGTACCACTTCACGGCGTTCCAGCGCCGAGAGCAGCTTTGATTGCAGGTGCAGGGGAACATTGCCGATTTCGTCGAGAAACAGCGTACCACCACAGGCGGCACGAAAGCGGCCGACCCGGTCCTCCTTGGCATCGGTGAAGGCACCACGACGATGGCCGAAGAGTTCGGATTCGAAGAGCTGTGCCGAAATCGTCCCGAGATCGACGCGCACGAAGGCCTCATCTGCCCGTTGCGAACGGCGATGCAGCTCGCGCGCGACCAACTCCTTGCCCGTGCCGTTTTCACCCAGGATGAGGACATTGGCCTCGGTGGGCGCGGCC
>JAKAVI010000316.1 GCA_021817355.1 Pseudomonadota bacterium
CAACTGCGACCACTGACTTCGCGTAATTGACACCAGCAAGGATCATGGACGCAGGCTCGCCAGTAGGCGGCGTTCCGGAGGCCCAGGCATTCCCGCTGACCGAAAAAAGCAGGAGAATGACCCACTTAAGTACAGCGGATTGTACCTTTTGAGTTCGCACCTTCCGATTTTTGGAGCTGATGGAGAAATGTGGTCTTAAGCTATACGGTTTAGCTCCAGACGGCATCAGGTATTGCGAACGTGAATTCATACCATTCATTGGTATGCCCCCGGAACTTTATATTCGCAACGACATCTTAAGTATGAGTCTTTCTCATAAGCAATACATATGCCCACAAAAAGATCATTCACGAATATAAATTACATATTATTTGGATTATAAAGCGACAGATCTCCATTTTTTCCGTAATTATCTCGTACCTTCTCTATGCATACTTCCCGTATAAGACCTTTGTACATTTATATGCAGTATTTCTGGGGAGGAGTAAGACAACGAATATGGACAAATCGGGAGTTCCAGGTTTTAAGTCTTTCGTCTTGAAAATATAATTGCCAAAGGCGGTCAAGTCGCGGTTTTCACGGCCTGTCCTGCCAAGGATCACTGCGAGCTGAGACAAGGAGCACATCTTCTCGCCCTAGATCCCGCAGCGTGTGGCGCCAGGAGATTCAGATGATCGACCATTTCGCCGCCCACGGTGCCTTACCACCCCCATTCGATGCATCGCGCGCCGAGCGCGTTGTGGCCGAACTCCCGGGAATTCCCGATGGCCTTGCGGCAGCAGTTGCCAGCGCAGCAGGCCATTCGCCATTTCTGGCCCGGCTGGCGCAGCGCGAACGCGACATCCTGCCTCTGCTGGCCGAAACCGGGCCCGGCGAAATGCTGGCCCAGACCCAGCGTCTGGCACTGTCCGCAACGTTCGCTTCGGACATCAAGGATGCCATGCAGCTACTGCGCCGGGCCAAGCGGCAGATGGCACTGTCAGTGGCTCTCGCCGACATCGCCGGACTGTGGGGCCTTGAGGAGGTGACGCGAGCACTCTCCGAATTTGCCGACGCCGCGGTCAAGGGCGCCCTGCGTTTTCTTCTGAAGGACGTGGCGACACGCGCCCACATCAATGCCGAGGATCCGGCCAACCTCGAAGCGACAACCGGGCTTACCATCGTTGCGATGGGCAAATATGGCGCCTACGAACTCAACTATTCCTCCGATATCGATCTCACCGTCTTTTATGACGCCCAACGTTTTCCCTTCGTGACCAAAAACGGCGCGCGCGCGGCGGCCGTCGATCTTGTCAAGGGCATGGTCAAGTTACTGAGCGAAACCACGGTCGACGGTTATGTCTTCCGCACCGACCTGCGGCTGCGGCCTGATGCAGGCGCAACCCAGGTCGCCATTTCACTGGATGCGGCCGAAGCCTATTACGAGGCCATGGGGCAAAACTGGGAACGTGCAGCCCTGATCAAGGCGAGGCCCTGCGCGGGCGATCCCCAGACGGGCGCGGAATTCATCAGACTGATCGAACCTTTTGTCTGGCGGCGCAATCTCGATTATGCCGCCATTGAGGATATTCATTCCATCAAGCGTCAGATCCATGCCCACGCCGGCCACGGCGTCATCGCTATTGCCGGCCATAACATCAAACTCGGCCGTGGTGGAATTCGCGAAATCGAGTTTTTTGCACAAACTCAGCAACTGATTCTCGGGGGACGCGATCCTACCTTGCGCACACGCGGCACCTTGGCGGCGATCCGCGCACTGACACTGCGCGGACTGGTTTCGGAGCGTGCTGCAGAAGATCTCGTCGATGCCTATCACTTTCTGCGGACGCTGGAACATCGTCTGCAGATGATTGAGGACGAGCAGACCCATAGCCTACCCAAAGGCCCGCAGGAGCTGCGCCAGATTGCCAGCTTTATGGGTTACCACGACGACGCCGTGTTCTCGCATGCCCTGCGCCAGAGACTCGAAACAGTTCAGGCGCATTATGCACGCTTGTTCGAGCAGGCCGCGCCATTGGCAAGCGCAGCCGGCAGCCTCGTCTTTACCGGGGTCGAGGATGATCCAGAAACACTCGATACCCTGCGCCAGATGGGCTTTCATGAGCCGTCCCATATCGCGCAGACCATTCGCGGCTGGCATCATGGTCGCATCCCCGCCACGCGCTCGGTGCGCGCGCGCGAACTCCTGACATCCCTTATTCCTGGACTTCTTGGCGCGCTTGCAAATACCGCCGATCCAGACGCCGCATTCAATCAATTTGATCGCTTCATCTCGTGCCTGTCATCCGGGGTGCAGGCGCTGTCGCTTTTCCTCAACAATAGGGATCTGCTTCAGCTGATTGCCAATGTCGCAGGCGCAGCGCCAAGGCTGGCGACGCATCTGGGTCGCAACCCGGCTGCACTCGATGCATTGATGGATCCGGGATATCTTGGTGAGCTGCCAAACCGCGTGCGTCTTGAACAGGACCTGACATCACTGCTGCGGCCAAGTTCCTCTTATGAAGAGGTGCTTGATGCGGTACGCAGGTTCGCCCGCGAACAGATTTTCCGTGTCGGTGTGCAGATCATTGAAGGCAGCGCCGAAGCCGCCGAGGCCGGCCCGGCCTTGGCCAATGTCGCCGAGGCGATCATACGTGCCCTGCTGCCTGCTGCCGCGCGAGAACTGGAGACCGCTCACGGCCGCGTCCGGGGCGGCGAATTCGTGGTGGTGGCGATGGGCAAGCTTGGCGGCCGCGAAATGACGACGACCTCCGATCTCGACCTTATCTGTGTCTACGACGCACCGGAGGAGGTCGATCAGTCAGATGGCCCGCGGCCGCTGCCGGTCTCGACATATTATGCGCGACTGGCGCAGCGCTTCATTGCGGCCTTGACGACGCAAACCGCCCAGGGTGGACTTTATGAGGTCGATATGCGCCTGCGCCCTACCGGCAACAAAGGTCCGGTGGCAGTAAGCCTGACCTCATTTGCCCGCTACCATGCCGAGCAAGCCTGGACCTGGGAGCGCATGGCCCTGACGCGAGCGCGGGTGATTGCTGGTTCAGACCAACTGATGCTGCGCGTCAGTGATGCCATACGCACTGCCCTGACCCGCCCCTTTGATGCAAAGCAGCTGTTTCGCGATGCGTGCGACATGCGCGATCGCCTGGCGACGCAATTTCCGGGCAGGAACCACTGGGATATCAAATACACGCCAGGAGGGCTCATCGACCTTGAATTCATCGCCCAGACCCTGCAGCTTGCCCGCGCTACCGCAAACCCCGCTGTACTGGACTGCAGCACCATTGGCGCCCTGGCGAAGCTTGAACGCGACAGCACCCTCTCCAGCGACGAAGCACTCACCCTCATCGAAGCCGCCGCGCTACAGAATGATCTCTTGCAGGTCCTGCGGATCACGCTGGAGGCTCCGCTTGTTCCGGCCAGTACCACGCCCGGACTGGAGGCCTTGCTGGCGCGCGCCAGCCGCCAGCGTGATTTTACTGCCGTCGAGGCAGCCCTCACTGAAGCCCAGGCCGCGGTGCGTGAGATCTGGCAGTTGCGGATGGTTCGAGCCGCGGAGTGATCCAATTTGCCGCCTCTTCCTATAAACTAGCCGAATCAGCGGTCCTTACAGCCATGTCCTTGCTCAGACTTCACCGTGTCGCCAAAACCTATGCCGGAGGGCTTGCAGCCATCCGGCGTCTGGACCTCGAGGTCGATCGCGGCGAATTCATCTCACTGATCGGCCCATCCGGTTGCGGCAAGTCGACCGCCTTGCGCATCATCGCAGGACTGATGACACCGAGTGAAGGGGCAGTCGGGTTTCCGGAGGGCCGCCCCGAGATCGGCTTCGTGTTCCAGGAACCAACGCTGATGCCCTGGCGCGATGCGCTCGGCAATGCCGCTTTGCCCCTCGTCCTGCGCGGAGTTCCAGGATCCGAAGCACAGGGCCGGGCCCGCGAGGCTCTGCGCCGGGTCGGCTTGGCGGGCTTTGAGCACAGCTATCCCCGGGCACTTTCGGGCGGCATGAAGATGCGTGTCTCGATCGCAAGAGCCCTCGCTTCTGCGCCAAAGCTGCTGCTGATGGACGAGCCATTTGCTGCCCTCGACGAATTGACGCGCCAGCAACTCAATGATGACCTGCTCAAGCTGTGGCGCGAAGATGGCCTGACCGTAATCTTCGTCACCCATTCGGTGTTCGAGAGTACCTATCTGTCGCAGAAGGTGGTGGTGATGACGCCGCGCCCGGGACGCATCTTTGACGAAATCCGACTTGGCGCCCCCCTTCAGCGCGATGAAACCTACCGTCTATCAGCCGAATTTTCCGCCGACGCCACGAAGGTCTCCCGGGGCCTCAAACTAGCCATGCTGGAGGGACGCGAGACCGCCCACAAAAATCGCAATTTCACGATGGCCTGAGCATGGACGAGCCCGCTAACAGACTGGAGGCGCTGGAAAGCGGTAGGCCGCGTCTGAGCAGCGCCGGTCTGGCAAAGCCTCTCATACCGCTTGTCGTCGGCATGATTGTGTTCGGGCTGTGGCAGATCCTAACCCAGTATTATCAGGTCTCTCCCATCGTATTGCCATCGCCCTTGGCGATCGCTCATGCGCTAGCGAACCACTGGCAGAAGCTGCTTTTTGCGAGCTGGACAACCTTGTCGATCACCCTTGCCGCCTTTGTCCTCGCTGTGATCGGCGGCGTCGCGCTGGCGGTGCTCTTCTCACTTTCGAAACTTCTTGAGCATGCTCTCTACCCTTACGCCATCGTGCTGCAGGTCACGCCAGTGATAGCGATCGCGCCCATCATCACGATCTGGATCGGTTATGACCGGATTGATCTTGTTCTTCTGGTTCTGGCCTGGATCGTTGCCTTCTTTCCGATTCTTGCCAACACCACCTTGGGGCTTCGTTCCGCTGATCATAATCTGATCGATCTGATGCGCCTTTATGGCGCAAACCGCTGGCAGATCCTCACCAGGCTGCAGTTGCCGACCGCATTGCCCTTTCTGGTTTCCGCGATGAAAGTGTCCGGTGGTCTTGCCCTGATCGGGACCGTGGTCGCCGAATTCGCCGCCGGGACCGGAACCGCGACGGGCCTGGCCTGGACCATCACATTGGCGACACGCAATCTGCAGATGGCCGAAGCCTTTGCCGCGCTGGCCCTGCTTTCCTTGCTCGGCATCGCCCTGTTTTTTTCCCTGTCTGCCCTGGAATGGTTCCTCCTGCGCCGCTGGCACGAGAGCGCACTCAAAAAGACGCAATAAAGGCGGAGTTGCGCCCGCCAGCAAATTGCGCCTAACTTCAGTCTGGCACGAAGTGAGCGAAGGAACGCTGGATGTTTGTCGAGGTCGAGGGCGCACGCCTGTTTTTCGATGTGGTCGGCGCAAAATTCATCCTCGATGGACCGACCATGCGTGAAAAGCCGACCTTGATCGTCATGCATGGCGGTCCTGGCTTTGACCACTCCACCTTACGGCCATTCTTCGACCGCTTCAGCGATACGCACCAGCTCATTTACATCGATCACCGGGGCAATGGCCGTTCGACCGGCGCACCACAGTCCTGGAATCTGGTGCAGTGGGGCCGGGACGTTAAGCTTCTGTGCGATGCACTCGGCATCGACAAGCCAAGGGTTTATGGCAATTCATTCGGCGGCATGGTGGCGATGTCATATGCCGCCCAGTTTCCCCACCATCCAGAAAAGCTCTTGCTCTCCTCTACCGCCGCGCGCCTGCATCTTGAAACCACTTATCGCCTGCTGGAAGAGCGTGGCGGGCAGGAAGCCCGCCAGATTGCCGTAAAATTCTGGACACAGACCGATGCGCAGGCGATGGATGATTACGTGCGGGTCTGCCTGCCGTTATATAACCCCGGTCCGCCCAACCCCCAGGTCGCGGAAGGCTGGGCTCGCGCGATTCGCCGCCCCGAAGTGTCTGCCCACTTCATCCTGGGAGAAATGCGGACCATGGATCTGCGCCGCGGCCTTCCCGGGTTTGAGTGCCCAACCCTGGTGCTGGCCGGAGGCTATGATCCCATCACTCCACCCGTTTGCAGCAAGGAGATTGCAGAGCTGATTCCGGGCGGACTAAGCCAGCTCCACATTCTCGAGCAGGCAGGCCACGGCATCCACCGTGACTGCCCCCAGGAGGCGGAGCGTATTCTGCGCAGCTTTCTGGAAGGCCCTGGCTCATGACAACGAGCGGCGCTGTGCCGCTCAAGCGTCATGTTGCGGCTGTCGTGGCCGGAAACGCGCTCGAATTTTATGATTTTCTGACCTATTCCTTCTTCGCCATCTATATTGGCGACACCTTCTTTCCCGCCAAGGATCCTGTAACCAGCCTGCTCGCCTCGCTCGCAACATTCGGTGCGGGGTTTGCGACGCGCCCGCTCGGCGGCATCGTGCTAGGCATGCTGGGTGACCGGATGGGTCGCAAACCGGCAATGTACCTGTCTTTCACCCTCATGGGACTTGGTATGTTGGGCGTCACTCTGACCCCGTCCTATGCCGCGATCGGCGTGGCGGCACCTGTGCTTTTGATCACCTTCCGTCTGGTCCAGGGATTTGCACTCGGCGGAGAAGTAGGACCTACCACGGCCTTTCTGATCGAGGCCCCTCCCCCATCGCTGCGCGGCTTCTACGGCTCGCTTCAATCGGCATCGCAATATGTGGCAACGCTGGTGGCGGGCGGGGTCGGCACATTGCTGGCGGCGCTGTTGACGCGCTCGGAATTGGTCAGCTGGGGCTGGCGTCTTGCGTTCTTGGCCGGCGCCGCGATCATACCGTTTGGTCTCATGGTACGCCGCTCGTTGCCCGAAACACTTGATGGCACGGTCTCGCTACCCTCCGAGGCGTTACGCGAGCACTGGCCAACCGTCATATTCGGCCTGATGCTGATGGCGGGCGCCACGATTGCCACCTACGTGATCCTGTCGTTGACGACCTATGCCCAAGCGACCTTGCACATGCCGGCGCAATGGAGCTTTGCGGCTACCGTGGCAATCGGTCTGGGCGGTGTCAGCGGCGCCCCCTTTGGCGGGTATCTTTCGGATCGCAAGGGGCGCAAGCCGGTGATGTTAGTGAGCAATGGTCTGCTCATGATCTCCACCATTCCGGTCTATTTTGCGCTTTCCCAGTTGCGGCTGGGCCTGGTCCTGGTCCTGGCCAGTTTTTATCTCACATTTTTGCTGGCAATGAATGCCGGGGTGGGGATTATGGCCCTGTGCGAGCTGCTGCCGCCAAAGATACGTTCGGGGGCGATGTCGACCATTTACGCGCTGGCCATTGCAATATTTGGCGGCAGTGCGCAATTCATCGTCGTATGGCTGACCGACCGGCTCCATGACCCCATGGCTCCGGCCTACTACATGGCAGCGGCACTGGTCGTCAGTTTCATTGCCATCATGGCCCTGCACGAGTCGGCACCAATCCGGTTGGCGCAATCCCATCCGCCACACAGCTGAGCCGATCACGCGCTGGCCTTGCACCTGCTGCAGAACGCTGTGGATTGACGCTCCAGCTGACAGCTGTCTTCATAGGCAAGATCGCAATTCGGAGCCGCAAGATGAATGAACCCACACCCCGCGTCGAAGACGCTCTCCACTCGCGCAAATCCATCCGTGCCTTTTTGCCCGACCCTGTCCCGCGCGCCCAGCTGGAACACATATTGCGCGCGGCGTTGCGGGCTCCTTCGGGCGGCAATCTGCAACCCTGGCGGCTCTACGCGCTGACCGGCGTTGCTCGTGACCGACTTGTCGCCGCGGTTGGCGAACATCGTAAAAATCATCCCATGGGCGATACACCCGAATATCCGATCTATCCACCACATCTGAACGAGCCTTATCGCAGCCGCCGCTTTCGTCTTGGCGAAGCGATGTACGCGACCATGAACATCCCTCGTGAGGACAAGGCGGCACGACTCGCCTTCTTTGCACGCAACTGGGAATTTTTCGGCGCACCGGTTGGCCTGATCATTACAATGGAGCGCCAGATGGGGGTTGGGCAATGGGCGGATCTCGGCATGCTGTTGCAGAGCATCATGCTGCTGGCTCGCGCCCATGGCCTGCACACATGTCCCCAGGAAGCCTGGTCGTCGTTTCACCAGGTAATACGACGCGAACTACCGATCGGCGAGAACGAGATGGTGTTTGCCGGAATGGCGATCGGCTACGCCGACAGCGCCCATCCGGTCAACAGCCTCTATTCCGAGCGCGCCCCGCTGGAGGAAATCGTTACCTTCGTCGAATAGCTCTGATTGGGGTTTGCAAGCGTTCGCCATCTCGGGAATTCCAAAGCGGTCGGTCGCCATGCGACCTCCATCCGCAGCATCTTCTTTAGATCAGGCGAAACCTTGGTACCGCCAGCAGGACCACACAGCGATGGCAGCCCATGGCTCTCCGGTTTTGGCCAACTTGACACATAAGTTGATATCAACATAATAAAGAACGATCAGAGCGGAAGGCGTGACGTGCACGCGCCAGAGGACTTATGGCCAGAAGCGACACGCTGCCCTTCGAAACCACGCTTTACGTCAAGGAGCATTGCCTGTGCCTGGCGGCACAACGCGCAGCCCGGGCGCTGGCACGCAAGTTCGATACGGTGTTT
>JAKAVI010000264.1 GCA_021817355.1 Pseudomonadota bacterium
CGATCTATGGCTGAGATTCATGGCAAAGCCATTCGGCCACGCTTCGCTTGGCGGATAGACATCGATGAGCTTGAGCATCACATCGCCATCACTTGCCGATGACGATACATAGAGGATCGCGCTAAAGTTCCCGATCATCTCAATGGGTTCATCCAGTGCAGCACTCTCAAAGACCCGTACATCGTTTCGCTGTGTCAAGGGTCGGTAGGGCGGCTTGGAACCAAAAACACCTTCAGCTTCCCGTTGATCGAATGCCCCCGCGACCATAACCGGCGCACCTGAGGCCGTTGCTCCGCCAATCGTCGGTACGGGATTGAAAGGATCGCAAAGGCATTCACATACACCTTCCGAACCAATTTCCTTGCGCAACCCGGTGCCATCAAGATAGAGGCGCTTAGGTGAAAGGCCAGGCAGCGGCCAAGCTGTGCCTTCGCACCAGTAGCCTCCATGCTCAAGGCGTCCAGCTGGATCCCTAAGGCCCGAGCCTCCTCCCATCACGAAGAGTTTTACCGGATTGGGAAGATAGTCGGGCGCGTCCCGTCCCTTGAGGTGGCGGTCAAACCACGCGATCCGCAACGCCGTGTAATCGGGGGCAATTGCGTCGTCGAGCGTAGCCTGCGGACCAAAGTCCACCCCGCCCGCGTAGGTGAGCGATCTCTGGCCATGGGTCCATGGCCCAAGAAGGAGCCGTATGAATGCGCCCGAATGACCGCTCGTACCGACAAAATTGTCTACAGCGGTTTTGGCGTAAGGGTCGTACCAGCCGCAAACGTAAACTGCCGGGATATGGGCGAAACGGCCATAAAAGCCCTTTGCATAGAGGCCAGCGCGCTGCCAATAGGCGTCAAAACGTTCATGACGCCATTGTGCAAACAGAACTTCCTCGTACTCCGGAGCAAAGGACAGTGGCGAGTGGCCAGGACGCCATGGCATGCGGGCAAACCATGCTGCAATATCCTCATTCTCAAGAGCCTTCCTGCGGGACGGGTCCGCCTGTACCGCAGGACTTAATAGGGCATGCTTGTAAGCCCATGTGGCCTGCTTGAGTTCGAAGGCACCGCCTTGGCGAATGCCACTCTCAAAGGCATTCGAAAAGCCGCCGGAATCAAGAAACATTGCCGCAAGATCTGGCGGTCCAAGCGAGGCTAATGCCGCTTGGGCATGTGCCCCGTAGGAAAGGCCGAACGTGCCGATCCTGCCGTTGCACCAGGGCTGGTCCTTCAACCAGCGCACTGTATCCCATCCGTCTTCAGCCTCACTCACATATTTAGCAAAGACGCCTTCTGATCCGTAACGGCCACGGCAGTCCTGGACGGCAACGATGTAGCCAGCCTGCGCAAAGAGGCTAGCGACCTGCGGTTTGGAAACGGGGCTTGGCACTGCGCGGGTTCTGTCGGCTGCATTGGTACCACGTTTGTCGTAAGGTGTGCGCTCAAGCAAAACTGGCAGCATCGCCTCAAGTGGCCTGCCCGCCAGGCCAGGGCGATAGATGTCCGTGGCCAGCCTCACCCCATCGCGCATAGGTACCATCACGTCCCGGCAAACCGCGACATCCGTACCCGGAACGACCTGCCACACCTCGCTGGATTTCATCTCCTTACCTCATGGACACCGGCGCTCGCCCTTCGCCCGCGCCTTTGCGCGTCCTGTTCTCCTGAGACCAATCAGGTGGTCGTGGAAAACGCAATGTCCTAGCCATATTGTGCCACCATCCCATCGAGCAGGAAGCGCAGCGCTGCGACGACGTCATTGGAGCAGGAAATCAAGCTCCGCCGCAACCACCTTCGTCCGTCATAAAGCCAAGTTCGCCCGGCCTGAGAAGAATTTGGCAAGCGCGACGCGCAGTCCATGGCTCCTTTGCAGATCGCTCGTCCTGGACCCAGGGCGCCTGAGGTACCCGCGACGCGCGCATCGCGCCCTTTCCTGAGCGCGATAGCGGTACACCCATGACAGGAGTGGACGAGTATCGATCATGGCGCCCCTGCCTCTGCCTTGCACTGGGCATTGGGTTCTGACGCCGCTGCCGTTACGTGGGCGCCTTGCCCGGCCATGGAGGCCCCGGTGAACGCGCTACCGATGGCGCACTACCGCTTCCAGGTCCTTATCGGCATTACCGTTTGTGGCAGGGGCAGAGAGCAAAAGGGCGACGTCCGCCCATCCCCTCCAGAAGCAACCGGGAAAACACGACGGAATTGGGTTTTAGATGATGAACCGGTTGTTCCGCGATTTAAAGCGCAGCCTCATCCGCTTCGCCGGTGCGGACCCGTACCACACTTTCCAGATCCAGAATGAAGATCTTGCCGTCACCGACATGTCCCGTGCGCGCGCCATTGGATATGGTGCCAACCACTTCTTCAACACGATTATCCGCGACCGCGATCTCCAGCTTCAGCTTGGGAACAAAGGCGATCGCATATTCGGCACCGCGGTAGATTTCCTTGTGCCCGCCCTGACGGCCATAGCCACGTACCTCGGTGACCGTCATGCCGCTGATCTGAATGGCTTGAAGGGCTTCGCGCACGGCGTCAAGACGGTGCGGTTGAATGATCGCAATGACAAATTTCATGACCGTCTCCGTCAGATGGGCTAGGCACCGTGGTAGGCAGATTCGCCATGGGAGGAAAAATCCAGCCCCTGGATCTCATCATCGCGGCTGACACGCAGGCCGACCACCGCGTCTGTCAGTTTGACAATCCCATAGCTCGCCGCCGCCGACCATATGCTGACAATAGCGACGCCCAGGAACTGTATGGCGAATTGTGAGCCAATTCCGCCATGCAAAGCCGAGGGCAGGCCGCCCGCCCCAACCACCACGGCCAGCGGTAGCAGAAGCGTGCCCAGTGCGCCGCCGACGCCGTGAACCCCAAGCACGTCCAGCGAGTCGTCGATCTTAAGGCCACGCTTGACGACGAGGACCGCAACATAGCAGAGCCCTCCCCCGCACAATCCCAACAGCACTGCACCTTCCGGTCCGACATAGCCAGACGCCGGAGTGATGGTGGCAAGACCGGCGATCGTGCCAGTGACAGCACCGATCAGGCTCGGCTTACCAAATTTGATCCACTCGATCACGATCCACACCAAGGTTGCCGTGGCTGCAGCCAGATGCGTGGCCAGCATCGCCATCGCCGCATCGCCGCCAGAGGCCAGAGCGCTGCCGGCATTGAAACCGAACCAGCCAACCCACAGCATCGCGGCGCCCGCCATGACCATCCAGGGCGCGTGCGGGGGCTGCACATGCTGCGGAAAACCCCGCCTCGGCCCGATCTGCCAGGCAACCACCAGCGCCGACACCCCCGCGGTCACATGCACGACGATACCGCCCGCGAAGTCCAGCACACCACGGGTTTCAAGCCATCCGCCGCCCCATACCCAATGCACCACCGGCACATAGACAATGAACAACCACAGGGCAGAAAACATCAGCACCGCTGCAAAACGGATGCGCTCGACATAGGCGCCGATGATCAACGCCGGGGTGATGACTGCAAAGGTCATCTGAAACATGATGAAGGCGCTCTCCGCCACATGGGTACCTGGATGAACGGCCCCGCGCGTGAGAGCTGAAAGGAAGAGTTCATGCAAGTCGCCGATAAAGGGTCCCGTGCCGCCAAACGCCAGGCTATATCCCGCAGCGAACCAGAGCAGCGATGCAAGACCTGCCAACGCGACGCATTGGGCGAATACCGAAAGCACATTCTTGGCCTGAACCAGCCCCGCATAGAAAAATCCCAGCGCCGGCAGCGTCATCAGCAGCACCAGCGCCGACGACATCATTAGCCAGGCATTGTCCGCCCCCTCGATCATCACGTCTCCAAGTCGAAAACCAGCCCCAGTCGCATCCGTGCCGCGCATAGCCGGCGTTACAACGCGTCATCGTGCCCCTTTTTTAGGCAGGTTATGCCCTATTGCCAATAGCGGGCAGCAAGGCTGCCCCAGGCTATCTGTCGCTGCGTCAGTCTAGCCGTTGCCCCCTTGCGTGCCCTGTTCAGGTAACGACAGGCACAGTACCCCCCCAAGTCCCATCCCTCGCCTGAGGCAGGGCCACGTCAGGAAGCGGAAGGGCACACCACGCCTTGGGCCACATTTGCACAGTGCGCACCGTGGGCGCCGCCACCATCGCCCGCATGCCGTGGCGATGGTGCGGATTGCCTTGGGTCTTGAGCCCGACGGACCGGCGTATATGATGGACCGCCACCTCAGCCCATGATGCATGATGATGCTACCTGCGCTGCATGTTTTGCGCTACTAGGGACATCGTGGCTGGATTTGTTCACGGTGAGGACTTGGCGATGACACGAAGGCTGTTTGAAAACGCACTGATCTTTGACGGAGTGAGGTCAGAGCTTCTCTCTGATTTCTTCGTCGTCGTCGAAAACGACATCATCCAGTCACTCAGCAAGGCAAGACCTGAGGGCCATTTCGATCAAGTGATCGATCTGAAGGGCGCCATGATGTTGCCGGGGTTCATCGACGCGCATTTCCATGCCTATGCCGTTGAGATTGACCTCTCCAAGCTCGAATATTACCCAGTAACCTATGTTGCACAGCGCAGCCGCCATTTGATGGAACAGGCGCTGAGACGCGGTTTCACCACCGTGCGCGACGTTGGTGGCGCAGATTACGGATTATGGAGAGCCATCGAGGAAGGTTACGTCTTAGGGCCCCGCCTGTTCTACTGCGGCCGTGCCTTCAGCCAGGCCGGCGGCCATGGTGATACAAGAGCGCCTCATATGGAATGGCAACCCTGCGGGTGCTCTGCCCATCGAGGTATCTCCGAGATTGTTGATGGCGCGGATGCGATTCGCAAATCCGCGCGCGAGGCCCTGCGCCAGGGAGCGCACCATCTCAAGATTTTCGTCTCCGGCGGCATTGCCTCACCAAGCGATCCCATTTGGATGCAGCAATTCTCCGAAGCAGAGATCGCCGCGGTGGTCGACGAGGCGACGCGCCGCAGAGCGTATGTCGCGGCCCACGCATACACAGCAGAGACCATAAGCCGGGCCGTGCGGCTGGGGGTGCGTTCTATCGAGCACGCCAATCTCATCGACAAGGTTGCAGCTGCCGATGTCAGCCGTCATGGCGCCTTTGTTGTTCCGACCCTTTCGACCTATGACAGCCTTTTTACACATGGGCGCGCGATGGGCGCCCCCGATCACCTTCTTGAAAAGCTGGAAGTCGTACGTGGCCGCGGGCTGGAGGCCATTGAGCTGTGCCGGGCAGCGGGCGTCAAGCTCGGCTTCGGAACGGATTTGCTGGGGGCCCTTCATGTTCATCAGCGCGACGAATTCCGGCTGAGGAGCGAGGTCGAAACACCGATACAAATCCTGCGATCGGCTACATCGATAAACGCCGAACTGCTCAACATGACCGGCAAACTCGGCTGCATCAGTCCGGGGGCCTACGCCGATTTTGTGATCGTCGATGGTAATCCGCTCGAAGATCTGTCCCTTCTCTACCGCCCAGAACCCGCTATCCGGCAAATCTGGAAGGCCGGAGCGCGCGTGAGTTGAGATCTGCCCAGAACTGAAGCTTTGGGGCACGCAATCCCGGCTGTGGGCTTCGCTGATGACGGCGACCATGACCGCGAAGGCGCTCCGCGCTATGCAGCAAGGCCGCCATCGGGCCCGACAGCCCGTGCCAGGGCGACAGGACTCCTGAGCATCCGAGAGGTGCCCTGGGTACTGCCGCACAGGGCAGGCGACCGGCTGTGTAGGGCTCCATCTCACCAGCTTGCACTTGAAGGCTGCCCTGCTCTACCCGGCCACCACACCAGCCGAGCCCGCAAGGACTCTTTATGGTTACAAATGCGCGAGATCGCACTCTTTCCAACACAGAGCCGCGCCAAAGCCCTAGCGCCGCCCTGCCAATTGGCTTTAGATTGTCGGCGGGGGTGATCGGGCAAAGGCCGGATGAAGGCTACCGCATACATCCGGCTCAAACGTCGGCGGTGGAAAGTCGAGCTACGGCATGTCGCCGCCCTCGTGCTCGTCGCGTTCAATCTTCAGGCCTATATCGCTCAGAGCCATATCGAAGGTTGGCAGTTGCGCGTCAGCGATGGCCTGCGCCAGAGCCATTCCTCCCCTGCCCGGGAGCCTGCAAGGGCGCCACAGTCCGGCCATCGGGGCCATCTGCGTTGTCCCTTCTGTCTGGCGGTTCTTCATGCCGGCGCCTTCATAGGTCCGGCACCGCTGCAGTGGCTCTCCCCCTCACTCTGTCTGCATGTGGTGCTGATCGCGCTGAATGTACGACAGCACAGGCCTGCACTGGCGCATATCTGGCGGAGCCGCGCTCCCCCAGCCCTCTAGGCCGCGCGCGCGCCCAAACGCGCCGCCGTCACTGCAACGTCGCGAGCTTTTTTACCCGGTCAAGGCGACTGCCTCCTGGTGCTTCCGGCGTGCGCAGACCTAGCAACCTCCATGGAACCACCATGAGCGAACACCCATTGCGCATTACGCCGCGCGCCGCCGCAATTCTGACCGGATTGCTACCGCTTTTGGTCGCCGGCTGTGCGGTAGGACCTAACTTCAAGCGACCTGCCCCCCCTGCGGTGTCAGGCTACACCACCGCACCACTTACGCCCGCACCATCTATCCCCGGGGTGGTTGCCGGCAACGCTCAGCAATTTCAGATCGGACGCAAAGTCGCCGGAGCCTGGTGGGCTTTGTTCCGTTCCCGACCCCTTGACCACTTGATCAAGGAGGCGATCACCAGTAATTCCGACCTCAAAGCTGCACAGGCGGCGCTGCGTGTCGCCCGGGAAACCGAGTGGGCCCAACGCGGGTCTTTTTTCCCGTCCGCGGCTTTGGGTCTATCGGCCTCGCGCAACCGCGGATCGGCGCTTCTCGCCCCGGTTCCCGCCAACAATGCGCTCCTTTACGATCTCTTCACTCCGGAAGTTACGGTTTCCTACACTCCCGATGTATTTGGCCTTAACCGTCGTACCGCGGAATCACTTGCCGCCCAGACGCAATCCGCGCGCTTCCAGATGGTAGCCACCTATAACACCCTCGTCGGCAATGTTGTGGTATCCGCGATCCAGCTCGCCGCACTGGATGCCCAGATCAGCGCGACCCACCAGCTCGTGTCCATGAACCGGCGCATGGTAAAAATTCTCAAATATCAGTTTGAGAAAGGCTATGCGAGCGGGGTCGATTATGCAGCCCAGAAATCGCAGCTGGCTGAAGTAGCAGCCACCCTTCCGCCCTTGCAAAAGCAGCGCGCGCAGCTGCATGACCTGCTTGCCGTACTCATCGGGCGTTATCCCGCACAGGCGCCAAAATACGGGATCACCCTCGCAAGCCTTGCTCTGCCCAGGAACATTCCACTCAGCCTGCCGTCGCAGCTCGTACGCCAACGACCTGATATCAGGCTGGCTGAAGCCAATCTGCATGCGGCCAGCGCGCAGATCGGTGTCGCCATCGCCAATATGCTGCCAAACATCCAGTTGACCGCCAGCGCCGGCAACGCGGCAATTGGCTTCAACAAGCTCTTCACACCAGGAACAGACTTCTGGGATCTTAGCGCCGCATTGACGGCGCCGCTCTTTCAGGGGGGAGCCCTGCTACATCAGGAACGGGCCGCGCGGGCAGCCTACCGCGAGGCCGCAGCGCAATACCGCACCACGGTTTTAACCGCGTTTCAGAATGTCGCCGACACTCTCGCGGCCCTGCAGCAGGACGCCCAGGGTCTTAAAGCCGCAGCGGCCGCCCAGCGGGCCGCCAGAACCACCTTCCGGCTCCTAAGCAGGCAGGAGAAGGACGGGTATGCCAACACGCTTGCCCTGCTGAACGCCGAGCAGGCCTACCAGCAGGCACAGATCAATCTCGTACAGGCCGAGGCCAACCGCTTCGCTGACACCGCGGCGCTATTTCAGGCGCTGGGTGGCGGCTGGTGGAACCGCACGGCAATGAGCAAGGACAGCCATGACTATTAAATCATGCGGCGGGAGCGTTCCCGCACTAGCTGAAACAGGCAAGCAGCGCCGATGGCATCTCGCCATCCTCGCGCTTTTGCTGCTGCCTGTCACTGCCTGCGGACCACACACCACGCACCATGCGCTGTCAGCAAAACCGAACAATATCACGCTGACCCCGGCACAGCGCCAGCACATCGCGATCTACAAGGTTGAACCCGCGAGCTATCGCAAGAGAGTGGATGCAAACGGCATTGTCGAGTTCGACAAGGACCAGGCGACGACCATACTTGCCCCGATCTCAGGACCCGTAACCCGCCTTCTCGTCACGCTGGGTGAAAAGGTGAAAAAGGGCGCGGACCTGGCAGCGGTGACATCCCCGGACTACGCCACCGCGGTTGGCGCCTATCAAACAGCGATCGCGACAGCGCGCGCTGCCCGCCACGTGGCCGGCATGGACGAGGATCTTCTCAAACACCACGGCGTCTCGCAGCGCGAAGCCGAGCAGGCCGAAGCAGACGCGGTCAGCGCGGAGGCCAACGAGCGTGCCGCCCGGCAAACTCTCCTGTCCTTGAACGTCTCACCGAGAATCATTCAGGCCGCGGCTGCGGGCCGCCCTTCTCAACAG
>JAKAVI010000145.1 GCA_021817355.1 Pseudomonadota bacterium
CCGCAGCCCCCCCACCCGTTTCATATCCTGCGGGTCGGGAACTTCGGTGGGGGGCTAGAACGAAACAAAACGTATCGCCAATTGTAAAACCCAGGGAATCCGACGTTTCATCCCCTGTGGGTCGGCAGCGCCGGTAGGCGACTAACAGGTTCTAAAAAGAGACCTCAAGAGGAGTCTTGACGGGTTTTGAAAATGGCCCGGTTTTGGAGGGGACACCCTATGGCGCGGATCGCCGAATCGGAGTTGGAGCGGCTGAAGGCGGAGGTGTCGGTCGCCCGGCTGATCGAGGCGGGCGGGATCAGGCTGGAGAAGCGCGGGCGCGACCTGGTGGGGCCGTGCCCGTTCGATGAAATCCACAAAGTCTTCCACTTCGCCGATCCGTTCGGCCCGAAGGGCCTTGATCTTGTCGATCAGGGACTGGGGAATGACGGACACGGCGCGCTCCTCGGGCGTGGTGCTCACTCGGCGGCTGAGGCGTTAGCCTGCAGGGCGGTGTTGATCATAGGATAAACAGCCCAAGCGCGCTTGGCCCACACCCGTCAGAGCCCGGCTCAGGCGAGGATCAATTCACCAGATACACGCAGGTTTTCGTCACCATCGACAACCGTCCCGTTTTCCGGGACCACTCCATTCTTTGACTGCCGGAGAAAATGGTCAGTCTACGGATTATGTTGCGTCCTGATTGCGCTTGAGAGGGACTGGGCCCGCAGTCGACCAATGCTGGGACGGCCGTCGACAGCAGGCTGATAGACGTTGCTGAATTCTGCGCGTGCTGCTGCGAGTGCCTCAGGGGTGATCCGCGCGTCGCCATCAAAGGCATTAATGCCACAGCGCTCCATAAATGCCAGTTGATCAATCAGGAAATGACCGATCGCACGGATCTCGCCCTGAAATCCCAGGCGGGAACGTAGAAGGCGGGCCCAGGAAAACCCTCTGCCGTCGCGAAATGTCGGAAACTCAAGGGCGACGAGCGACAGATGATGGAGGCCAGATCCAATCTCCTCCGGTGATTGCGCGGAGCTGAGGCGCACACCGAGAGGCAGATTGCGGGCCAGAAGAAGCTCTCGCTCGGCCTGGAAGCGGGTGAGCGACACGAGCACACCACCATCGGCAAGAGGTACCTGATTGTTCAGCGCCGTGTATTCGTCGCGCGCCCAGCTTCCATCTCTAATAAGCGGCATGAAGTTGCTCCAGATAGGCGACGTTCTTGAATGGCTCGAGGCCAAGGCGACGATAGCAGTCGAGGAAGCGTTCCCCTGGTTGGCGCAGGCGCAAATAGGCCGCGATCACCCGCTCGACAGCGTCCACGATTTCATCCTTTGAAAATGCCGGGCCCATAATTTCAGCGATCGCGGCGTCTTCTGCTGCCGAGCCTCCAAGCTGGAGTTGGTAGAATTCGACCCCCTTCTTGTCCACGCCCAGTATTCCGATATGTCCCGCATGGTGATGTCCACAGGCATTGATGCAGCCTGACATCTTGATCTTGAGTTCGCCAATATCCTCCTGCCGGCTAAGTTCGGAAAAGCGGCGGGAGAGTTCCTGTGCGACTGGTATGGAGCGGGCGTTAGCTAGGTCGCAATAATCAAGTCCGGGGCAGCAGATTATGTCACTGGCCAGACCACGGTTGGGGGTGGCGAGACCGAGCGTTGCCAGACGGCCGTAGAGCGCCGGAAGGTCCTTTTTGCGCACATGCGGCAAGACGAGGTTCTGTTCATGAGTAACACGGATCTCTGCCAGCCTAAATTCGTCCATCAGCTGCGCAAGACCATCCATCTGGTCGGCTGAGCAGTCGCCTGGTACACCACCGATCGGCTTGAGCGAAATGGTGACGATGGCATAGCCACCGGCCCGGTGCGGGCTCAGATTGTGCCGGCTAAAGGCTGCGAAGTCACCGTCGCGGGCGCAGGCAGTTTCAAATTCCAGGCAGGTATCGGGCAGGGATTCAAAATTCGGCGGCGCGAAATAGGCGGCGATGCGGCCGTGCTCCTGTTCCGGCAGGTTGAGGCTGCCTTCCTTCTTGATCTCCTCGAATTCGCGCCAGACACGAGCGCGCATTTCTTCAAGTCCGAGGGCATTGACCAGGATCTTGATGCGGGCCTTGAAGATGTTATCCCGCCGGCCTTCCATGTTGTAGACGCGCAGTATGGCTTCGAGGTAGGCGAGAACATCTTCGCGCGCGAGGAAATCCGCGATGCAAAGTCCGAGATAGGGCGTACGACCCATACCGCCGCCGACAAATACACGATAGCCAGTCTCATCGTCATCGTTGCGTATGATTTCAATGCCGATGTCATGAAAGCGGACCGCGGCGCGATCCTCAGGCGTACCAGAGACAGCGATCTTGAATTTACGGGGGAGAAAGGAAAATTCCGGATGTAGGCTCGACCATTGCCGTACGATCTCAGCAAGTATGCGTGGATCTTCAACCTCATCTGCCGCGGCTCCGGCAAACTGATCCGCAGTTACGTTACGAATGCAATTGCCACTGGTCTGCAGGGCATGCATTTGCACGCTTGCCAGCTCACGTAGGATATCAGGCACCTCGATGAGGCGTGGCCAATGATACTGGATATTCTGGCGTGTGGTGAAATGTCCATAGCCCTTGTCATAGCGTCGGGCGACATGGGCAAGCATGCGCAATTGCCGGGATGAAAGCGTGCCATAGGGAATAGCCACGCGCAGCATATAGGCATGAAGCTGCAGGTAGAGTCCGTTCATCAGGCGCAGGGGCTTGAACTCATCCTCGCTCAGTTCGCCCTTCAGTCGCCGCTCGATCTGGCGGGCAAACTGCTCGACGCGCTCGCTGACCAGACGGGCGTCAAATTCATCATAGCGATACATCGAATGCCTCCGGGCCGTCGGCCTGCTTGGGTCTGGGCGGTTTGGCTGGCGCAGCGATGCGAAACCTTGGGGCGGTGGCGGGGTCCGCCTGCTTACCGAGCTCTGGGTGAATGCTGGGCCCGCTGGCCCGGATCAGTTCGCGCTCCTTGACCGGGACGGCGATGGTGTCGTCAAGGCGCGCTTCGAAGCGGTAGGGATTGACCACTTCCCCAGCCTTGACCCGCTGCTGTGCCTGGGCGAGTGCTGCGGCGCTGGCGTCCTTGTCGGCAAATTGCTCGGCGTCCGTGAACGTGTTGGTCCAGCTGTCCTGCTTCCAGTAGACCACCGCCCCATCGCGCAGGCGGTTGGCGGTGATGATCTCAATGAGCTTTGCCATGGCCGATAGATCGCAGCTTCGTGGTGCGGGTTCAATAGAACATAACATAAATCGTAAATTAAATTATATAACAAAAAATAATTGTATTATAAAACGCACCAACCGAGCGGTGCCGGTGCCAAGGTGGTTGCATCCGGCCCTGTGCAACGCAAACATCTGTCCTGCACGAAGTCTTGTCGTGGTCGGGATGCAGAGTGAAGACGAGGCCCGCGCGAAGGGGGCGCACGGCGATGTTGTTTAAACGTGTCACCTGTCTGCGCCTGCGGGGGCTAGTCGATGCCGCGCTCAACACGGCGAACCGCGTCCATTACTGGTTTGCACGCCCCGTGCACGCTGTTCCTCTCCGTTCCTTTGCCTGCACAGACTGGGGTGCGGCACGGCTGCTCATTCCGCCGACCCGCTCGAACCGTGGAAGGAAGCACGCATCGCCGGAAACCGCTCTGATCTTGCGGTGGAAAGTTCACCTAGAAAGCCCGTTATGCACCCCACTGGGGATGGCTTCATCTCAAATGGGCGCAGGCTTTGCTGTGGAGCGGTCATGAAGCTTGCACCTGCCGTGAGGCCGCCGCCGCGCACCTGTTCAGCACACCCCCTGCGCGCACGCAGTTGGCGCGCGTTAAGGTGCACTCCTGACGCCCACCGGGAATCGTATGCGCGGGATAAGTGGCCATACCCGTCCTTGCTCACGCTGCTGATGAGATCTCCCAGATGATCAAAAAGCGCCTTCGCTTCGTGGATGCAGCGCTCTATGCCCTTGTGATTGGCACCGGCATGCGATGGATCGCCGTGGCCGCTGCAGTGGGGCCCCCGTCACTGCTGCTATGGGCCATCGCACTCCTCACCTTTTATGTGCCGCTGGCCACAGCAACCGCGGAACTGACCGGACGCTTCAAGGGCGAAGGCGGCATCTATGCCTGGGCCCGCGATGGCCTGTCGCCATTGGCGGGCTTTCTCTGCGGCTGGTTCTACTGGCTAAGCCTGATGCCTTATTTTGCTGGAGCCCTGGTCTTTCTGAGTGGCATGATCTTGAGCGTCGACGGGCTCAACCCCAAGGATCCGACGGCCGTACTTGGCGTCTCCAGCGCACTCACCTTTGGAGTGACCGGATTGCAGCTCGCCGGTCTGAAATACGGCAAGTGGCTACCCAATGCCGGGGCCGCAGGCATGTGGCTGGTGTTTGCTGTCGTCATTGCGATGGCGCTCGTGCTGGGTCTGCGCGGGCAGGCGGCCACGGATTTTGTAACCGCATCCTATGTGCCGCGGTGGAGCTTCGGCACCGCCATCCTGTGGGGCACGATCATGTTTGCCTACTCGGGAGTGGAAGCCATGGCATTCCTACGCAATGAAATCGAAGGTGGTCTGCGGAGCATCGTACGCGTTCTGATCCTGGTCGGTGCCGGTTCACTCGCAATTTATCTTGGCGGGACCGTTGCTCTCCTCGTTGTGCTGCCCTCAGGCGCGTTAACCCGCCTGCTCGGTTTTCCGGATGCCGTGTCGCTTGGGCTGACTCATGTTGGCCTTGCTCATCTTGCTGCGCCCGTCCTTGCGCTCTTCGCGCTCTCGATGCTGGGTGCCTTTGTGGGCTGGTTTGGCGTTGGGGCTCAATTGCCCTTTGCCGCCGGCCTCGACAATTTTCTACCCCCGGCATTTGGTTGGCGACATCCGCGCACGGGAGCTCCCGTTGCTGCGATCCTGCTGCAAGCTGGCGTGACATTGATGATTGTCATACTAAGCCAGATGAACAGTACCGTTGCCGCGGCCTACGATATTCTCGTCGCCATGAGCATCGTGACCGTGGCTATACCCTATCTCTTCATGTTTGCGACCCAGTTTGTTTGCGCGGGACGGTCGCCACCAGCCGATGGCAGGGCGCCATTGGGCGGAGCTCTGGCCAGTAGAGCGCTGGCGATGCTCGGAGGTCTCTCAACGATGATCGCCATCGTGTGCAGCGTGCTGCCCAACTCCGGCGACCCTCACCCGTTGCAGAGCGTTCTGAAAATCGTGCTGTCATCCCTCGGAGCCCTGATCGTTGGCCTGTTGTTTTATGCCTGGGCTACCCGTCAGCGCTTGCGCAAGGCCGTGCCGCTGATTTCCAGTGCTTCGCTCAACTGACGACAGAGACCTGGGCCCCCTGCATTCCGTCATAAGATTGCAGCGGCGGCCCAGAGTGTCATTGTTGCCAGCTCAGTGCGCGGCCTTCAAGAAGCGCAATGTATAGGCCTTTTGGTAGTCCAGTCCGGGGGCATAGACACCGGCATCGCGCATGGTGTCGTAAAATTTGCGCCATCGCCTGTTGGTCATGGCACCAATGCCCTCCGTCTTCGCAGTTCCGCTGACGACGAGGCCATAGGATTTCATCTTGGCGATCGACTGTGCGATCATTGCGTCTGTCATCTCAGGATTACTCTTTTTAATGAGCGCATTGGCCGGCGAAGGATTGCCGTAGAGATAATCGTGCCAACCTTGCCGCGTGGCATCAACAAAGGCCTGCACCGCCCCTGGATGGCGGTCGATCCAGCTCTGCGGCACCAGAACCATATTGGCGTAGCCGGGATAGCCATGATCTGCGAGGAGGAAGACCTGAGGCTTGAAATGACCTTCGCGTTCGATCGTGTAGGGCTCGCTCGTGACATAACCTTCCTGGATGGCTGATGGATCTGCCAGGAATGGTGCGAGATTGAAGGCATATTTACGGATCTGCGTATCGGAGAAGCCATATTTCGCCTTGAGCCAGGGCCACAATGACGCAACGGTGGCATCTGAGACCATGATCGGTTTGCCCTTCATGTCCGCCAGGCGTTTCACATCCGGTCGGGGATGGGTGATGAGGACTTGTGGATCCTTCTGAAAAATCGCCATTACCGCGCGCAGAGGCACATCGGCGCGCACGATATTGAGCGGAATGAAGGCGTTGGATCCGATGCCGAAGTCCGCAGCCCCGCCAGCCAGCATCTGCGGCACGTTCACCGACGGACCGCCCTCGATGATTTTCACGTCGAGCCCATGCTTGCGGTAAAGGCCTTCAGCCAGGGCTTCGTAAAAGCCTCCCTGTTCAGGTTCGGCTTTCCAGTCGGTGACAAAGCGGATGCGCGTCAGGCCATGGGCCGGGTTCTTGCTGCGCGCGCAGCCCAAAAGGCTCAGTGCTGCTGCCACGAGCAGCGGGCCAAAAAGTGCAAAACGCATCAGGATGTCCTTTTTTCTGGCCGGTATCATGCCATCTGTCCGGGACACGAGACCATCCCCAGACGGCTCGTGCCCGGCAAAGCGGGCGTGGCCGCGTGCGGCATCCGGTCTGCGGCTCCGGCTTGGCAGGAAAAGCTCAGGCCCACGCGGCACAGCATCTGCCCGCAGCACAGGTGCCGCACTGTCGCCCGGGCTAACCGTTCGCCGTGCGTTCGGCGGGAACCAGTTTGACGGTCGAAGATCCCCTGGCGAGGACCTCGCCGTCAGCGGCAAGAAGGCGGCCTTCAAGAAAGGCGGTTGAACGGCCCATCTTCTCGATCCAGCCCTCGGCGATAACGAGCCCGGGCGCCGCCGATTTGAGAAAGCTGATCTTGATCTCGAGGCTCAAGGGTGACTGGCGATAAGCAGTGGCGGCCATCACCGCGTGTGCCATGGCAGCGTCGATCCAGCCTGTGACGAAGCCGCCCTGGACGATGCCGCCGGAATGGCACATGGCGGGTGTGGCGCGGTACTCCACGGCTGCAAAATTTGGTCGTGAGGGCTCACGTACCCGGACAAAGCCCAGAGATTCGTTCAGGTTCTGGACCACGATCTTGTTCCTCGGACTTGGGCCATGTGGGCGGGGATGGTTGCGGTGGTTACGCGCTCAGACGTCTGATCCATTCCGGCAAGGCGAAGGCACCGGCATGGATTTCGCCATTGTAGTAGTCGGTTTTCAGCTTGGCGCGCCTGAAAGCGGCGCGGGCCTTCTTGATGCCAGCTGGCGTGCCGAGCCTTGCACCTTTGCCGGCCCAGGTGAGCGCCATGAAGCCGCCGATATAGCTCGGCACGACCGTGAGATAGAGCCCGCTTTGGGGAAAAAAGCGCTTGAGGTCGGCCAGGGCTTCACGCACCTCGTCGGGCTGATAGAACGGTACGCCGGTCTGAAAGGTGGCAAAGCCACCGGGCTTCAGCGCGGCCTTGATGCGGTCATAGAAGGTTTCCCCGAACAGCGCCTTGCCCGGACCGATGGGGTCAGGGCGATCACTGACGATCAGGTCGAACCGGCTCCTGGCCTGCGGGCGCCCCAGATATTCGAAGGCGTCGGCGATCTCGACCGTCAGCCTCGGGTCGGCAAATGCCCTGGCATTGATGGCGGCAAAGTGCTTCCGGCAGAGCTCGACCACCCGTGCGTCAATATCGACCAGTACCACTTCCTTAACGCGCTTGTGCTTGAGCGCTTCCTCGGCGATCGACAGATCGCCGCCGCCGACAATCATTACGCTACGGGCCGCACCATGCTCGAACAGAGGCAGATGCGTCAGCATCTCGGCATAATAGGCCTCGTCGCGGGTGGTGATCTGGACCACATCATCGAGCGTCATGACACGGCCATTGGCGACGCTGTCGAAGATCTTAATGCGCTGATACGTGCTTTTTTCCTCGACGAGCGGCCGGCCAGCCAGCTCAATAACCTGGGCATAACCATGGTGAAGCTTTTCCTTGAAGCTCGGCGCCATCGCAGGACCCCTCTATGCGGCGGAGTTGAAACGAGGCGGCTTGTAAGGCGCCGCACGAACGGTGTCCACCGTGGCGGGAGGCCGGCGGCTCTCGGATTGTGACAGTTAACGTCAAAAAAAATTCGTCCGGGGGGAAATTCATCCTTGCGTGGGGGGGGCGGGTGCTTATATTCCGCGTTATCCCAGAGATGGGACAAAGCGGCGTCCGGAAGCGTCCCTTCCGCGCGCCGCTTTCTTCTTAGCGGTGTCCCGGTGACCGTTTGGAAGCGGAGATGGGCGCCACAGGTGTCAACACTCTGAGGAGGTAGGTGCCAGGATGGCTCGACTCGGACTCGGTGTGGCGGCGATCAATGGAGCCCGGCCTGAGAAGGTGCGCGCTCCGGCGAGGACCGTCCCGGTTCCTATTCCCCCTGGGGATGAGGACCGCAAGGATCACTTCATCACGCGTAACGGACTGACCTATGCGGGAAGTCACCTGATTATCGATTTGTGGGACGCGGAAGGTCTCGACGACCGCAACCGCATTGAAAAAGCGTTGATCGATGCCGTGGACAAGGCTGGCGCAACGCTC
>JAKAVI010000328.1 GCA_021817355.1 Pseudomonadota bacterium
GATTGGGAAAATGATGGCCTTTGGCGATCATCTGCGTTCCGATCAAAACCTCGATTTCGCCGCGGGACATGGCGCTGATAGCGGCCTGCATCTCTGCCGGTCCATGCATGGTGTCGGAAGATGCGATGGCCATGCGTGCTGCGGGAAAGTGCTGGACAAATTCTTCTGCCAGACGTTCTACCCCCGGCCCGCAGGCGATCAGGCTGTCCTGTGCGCTGCACTGGGGGCAGATATTGGGCATCGGCACATCCATGCCACAGTGGTGACAGACAAGGCGGCGGTGATAGCGATGTTCGACGAGCCAGGCCGAACACTGGTGGCAGGTCAGTTTGTGGCCGCACTGCGCGCACAGCGTCAGGGGTGCGTAGCCCCGCCGGTTGAGAAACAGCAGGGACTGCTCGCCCTCGGCCAGGGTTGCGCGCAGCGCCTCGATCAGAACAGGAGACATCCACTGGCCAGGTTCCGGGCGATGCTGCCGCAGGTCGACGAGGTCGATCTGCGGCAGTTTCGCTACGCCGTGGCGTGCCGCCAGCTTCAGCCAGCGATAACGACCAGCCTGGGCATTGACATAGCTTTCAAGCGAGGGGGTAGCGCTGACAAGGACAACGGCCGATGACGAGATGCGCCCGCGCACCACGGCCATGTCCCGAGCGTGGTAGATGACGCCTTCTTCCTGCTTGAACGCCTGTTCGTGCTCTTCATCGACGATGATGAGGCCAAGATCCTGAAATGGCAGAAACAGTGCCGAGCGCGCCCCAACGACGACGCGGGCCTCCCCCTCGAGTACGGCGCGGTAGACGTGCTTGCGCTGCCTGTGACCCAGATCGGAATGCCATTCTGCCGGGGACGTGCCAAAGCGCGCAGCAAAACGTTCCAGAAACTGGACGCTGAGGGCGATTTCGGGAAGCAGGATCAACACCTGCCGGCCCTGCCGCAGAGCTTGTGCCACCGCTTCGAAATAGGTCTCGGTCTTGCCAGAGCCCGTCACGCCATCGAGCAGTGAAACCGAAAAGCTCTGCGTCACAACCGCCTGGCGCAGGACCTCGGCGGCGCTGCTCTGCTCGCTGCGCAAATGTGGCACGGCATAGTCCGGTTGCGGGATGGGCAGCGGCGCAAACTCCGGCAGCGCCTCAGCCGTCAGTGCGCCTGCCGCAACAAGAGCACGTACAATGGCAGGGGTGACATTGGCTTCCTCTGCAATTGCAGCGATGCTGCGCGCGAGCCCATCTGCCATCACCTCCAGCACGCGCTGACGCTTGTCGGTGAGACGCCCGGGCATAAGCTGAGAGCATCGATAGGCAAGACGGGGAACCTCCGCGTCGAAGGCGCCTCGGGCTCTCAATGCCAGGGCAAGGACCGAGCCCTGCGGGCTCAGGGTGTAGCGTGCAACCCAGTCGACAAAGTCGCACAAGGCGGCCGGCAGACAGGTATGGCTGCTGAGGGGAATTGCGGTCTTCAACTTGTGCGCAGCAATCTTCGCATCGCCGACGCCCCAGACGACCCCGAGCTGAGTGCGCGCTCCTAAAGGTGCATCAACGAGAAGGCCGCGCTGGGGGGGCGCGCCTTCGGGAAGTCGGTAGTCATAGGGACCTGGCAGCGGCAACGGCAGCAAGACCGATACGCGGGCGATTCCGGTCTCGGCGGGCGCGGGCTTCAAGCGGACTGAATTCATGGGTACACTTTCGAAGAGTGATTCTCTGTGGTCAATCCCGGCGGGTCTTATCATTGATGGAAAGCGCAGCCCTTATAGATCCCGCTGCAGCCGCTGCCGAGGCGCTCAAGGCCTTTGTGCGCCTGAACCGGACGCGATTGGCTGCGGATGGCGAGCTATTGGCCATGCTGCTGCCCGAACGCTTTCGCGATTGCGAGATCAGGGATCTGCAACGTCATGTTATTGACCAGCTGGTGCGTGAGAATGCCGCCTTGAAAGCCGCATGCGACGGGCTCCGATCGCGCCAGGGTATTGGCGAGGCCGTAAGACGTCTTCTTCTGGAGCTCCTTGACGCGCGCAGCTTTGAGGAAGCGGTGGGCCTTGCCGTTGGTTCACCCTCCGCTTTTGGGGCCGATCTTGCCGGCATTTGCATCGAAGGCGAGACCTGCCGTGGCGTACCGCGAGCACAGCGGGTCCGCCTTATGGCGCCTGGCATGGCCTTGCGCATGCTAGGGCATGAAGGAACCGGCGTAATCCTGTCGAACGGTGGGGACGTGCTTTTGGGACCAGCCGGGCGTGATTGCAGGAGCATTGCGGTGTTTCGCCTAAGGCTTGGAGCAGACGCGCCTCCTGCAGTTTTTGTCCTGGGAGCGCGGGCGCCATACTGCTTTGAGGGAGAGGCAAGTTCCGAGGAAATAGGATATTTCACGCGGGCGCTGGAGCGAGCGATCAGGGCATGGCTCGATCTGCCGAAACGCTAAAACGGGACTGGCTCTCATTTCTGGCTCATGAGCGCAGGGCCAGTCCCCACACGCTTACCGCCTATGGCTATGATCTCGACTGCTTCCTCGATTTTCTCTCTACCCATCTGGGCGCGGTGATAGAGGAGCACGAGTTGGCGGCACTTTCAGTGAGTGACATCCGCGCCTTTATCGCTGCCCGCCGCCGCGATGGTCTGGGGCCGCGTGGCATACAACGGATGCTTGCCGCGATCCGCAGCTTCTTCAAGCATCTGGCCCGCGAAAATGTACTCGACAATCCCGCCGCCCGTGCCGTCAGGACGCCTCGCATCGTGCGGCCTCTGCCACGCCCCCTCAGTGAGCGTGATGCCGAACGCACGCTGGCCGCGGCAGCGGAGCATCCGGTCCAATGGCTCGCTGCCCGCGACGTCGCGTTGCTGACCCTGCTCTATGGAACTGGACTGCGAATCTCCGAAGCATTGTCGTTGCGGCGTGGCGATGTGCCCTTGGGCGAGACGCTCAGTATCGTCGGCAAGGGCCGAAAGGAACGCGTTGTTCCGCTCCTGCCGATCGTGCGCGAGGCAATCGCGCACTATGTTGCGCTTCTGCCCTTTACCCAGACCCGTGAGGCGCCGCTGTTTGTATCGCGAACCGGCAAGGCGATGTCCGCCCGAGAGGCGCAATCGTTGATGCAGCGCCTTCGAGGCGCCCTGGGGCTGTCCGCCCGGGCCACGCCACATGCATTGCGCCACTCCTTCGCGACGCATGTTCTGGCCGGTGGCGGGGATTTGCGCGCGGTTCAGGAGCTTTTGGGGCATGCTTCGCTGTCGACCACCCAGACCTACACCAAGCTTGAAACCGATCAGCTGCTTGAGGTCTATGCCCGGGCACATCCGCGCGGAGATTAGCTGAATGGAAGCGAGAGTGCGTGTCGCTCAGCGGAGGCATGCAGATGGCGCCAGATCATTTTACAGGCCTCGCGTGCGTCCGGGCTCTCTCTCATTTCAAGCTCTTCCTGTAGTGCAATCAACAGCGTGCTGAGTTCGGCATGGATCGCATCAAGGCTTGCGATGTCGAGGCGATGATCCTCGGCAGCATGTGCCGTGCGCAGACGGATCTTGAGCTCGGGTCCGGCCAGATCTGAAAGGGTACCGAACATCGCCTGCATGCTGCGGATGTCCTTCAGCCGGGCGTCGGCGGCACGTGCCTGTTCCTGGTTGGTCAAAAGGGAGAGCACTGCCCAAAGCTGCGCGCTGCTTTGCAGATAGGTGTCCTCTAGCGCTGGCGCGATGCGCAGGCTGAGGTCCTGTACGAGCACCATGAGGAGTTCGGAAGTGGACGGTTTCATAGGTCACCTGTTGCCAGGAGCCGCTCGGAGAGCGTGCGGTTGTGGAAGGCCGTGCAATAAATTCCGGAGAAGGCGTTAACGGCTTCGGTGTTGCGTCCTTCGGAAAATTCGCGAGCTGCAGAGATCCAGATCGCCAGCCCTTTCACCTGGGCGAAAATTTCCCACCAGACCAGAGCCTGCGGATCCACTACAAGTCCGCTTGCCTCCTGCCAGATACTCAGTGCGGCGTCGCGACCGATCATGCCTCCTGGACGCTGCGGATTGCCATGGCTCCAGAGCGGATCAAGGGCCCAGGCGAGGTCCTCAAGAGGGTCACCCAGATGGGCCATTTCCCAGTCGAGGATAGCCCGGATGCGCCCCTCACCATCATGCAGAAAATTACCGCTGCGATAGTCACCGTGCACGACGCAGAATTTGGCGGCTGGCGGCGGTGGATGGCGTCTTAGCCAACGGATGGCCCCAAGCGCGATCGGCTGTGGCTCGAGACTGTCTTCGCCGATCACCTGCTCCCAGCGGGCAAGTTCATGGGGCGCACTCTGTGTGCTGTCCTTGGGGCTCTCAAGCTCAAGCAGACCGAGCGCGGCAGGATCGCTGCCAGCAATGCGCCCAAGGACACTCCAGAACTGCTCGCCGATCGTCTCACGGTGGCTGCCATAAGGGTCAGCGGCAAGTAGCGAACCTGCACTGCAGCCCTCGATCGCTTCCATGATAAAAAACGGCCGTTCTAGTGCCTCGCTGTCAAGCTCGAGGACGATTGGCTCAGGTACGGGAAGCCCGACCTTGTGAAAGGCACGATAGGCGGCAAATTCCGTCATGCGCTCGGTCTCGATCAGGCTGAAGGCCGGATCCCGGCGCAAGATCAGGGCGCGTTCGACCTGCTCCCGGCCACGAGCGTACGACGCCACAAAACGATAGGTCTGACGGCTCGCGCCGCCAGGAATGCGTGACAGCTCCTTGACCAGGACATCATGGCCAAAGTGCCGGCTGAGATAGAGCGCTAGGTTTTCGGTGAGTGTCTTTTCTTCATTCATGGCAGAGGATCCAGAAGTCCGGTTAGTCCAGATGGCGTGTGGGGCCCCAGCACCAGTTGTTCCAGCACACCTGCCCCCACGCGCTCGCCGTCCGGTCCCTTGAGGCGCGCTGTGACAAAAGCCTGTACATGCAGGAACAGCGGCAGGGTTTCGTTGATCGTGGCTGTGTCATAAACATCATAATGCACGGCGAGCTCACCCTTGTAGTGGCCATGCCCCCATTCCGGATGGGTATAGCCGATGCCAGACATGTAGAAGTTGAAGCGCGGCGTCAGCTCGGCATCCCAGTGTCCTCCCGCCTCATCGCAAAGATGGATCAGGGCTTTTGATGCATGTCTGGTGCCGGACTTGTATGTGACCTCGCAGTGGCTCTTGGACATGACCTTGGGATCTGCATCACTAAGTTCGCCCAGAACAGCAGCTGTGTTCCAGGGCCGCCCGCTCGCATCTGCATTTATATGGAAAAGCATGAAACGGTCCGGGAAGTTCAGGGGCGACCATAACCAGTAGAATTGTGGCGCCGAAGGCGGAGCGGCCGGCTGCGGATCTGCCAGCCCGATCGGACGGATACCCCAGGAGCGGTCGCGTGTGCCCAGCATCATTCCAGGGTCAAGGTCAATACGACGGCCCTTGACCAGTATAAAGCCCTCATAGCTGCCATTCTGCGTCATGCGGGTGTAATCCATCACCGTACGTGGACCTTGACGCCACGTAAAACGGGGCTCTTCGACCGCACGGGCGCGAGCTTCAAACTCCAGTTCGGCGTAAATGTCGTGCGTCGGGTCGTCGATCTGAATCCTGAGCCGCTTGAGAGGCTCGATCACGTTGATCTCGATCGGACCGACGCGGGTATCGAGACGTTCGCTGTTTAGGAGGCGTGAGGCGCGCAAATTATGCTGCACGCCGTCCAAAACGACGCTGAACGCTGCGTCCAGTACGTTGAGATGAGGGTAGACACCCAGCGCACAGGCAAAGAACAGGTGGCCGTCGAGCGTATAGCCATTGAAGAAATAGCGATCGTAAAAATTGCGGTCTGTCCCGGAAACCGCAATAGGTTCCGGGCGCTGATGCACGGGATAATCATCGGCTTTGGTGAGCATGGCATTTCCATCAGTGATTTTTTATCACTGTGACGGAGCCGGGGCTGTGACGCAATGGCGGCTTACTCGCCGAACTCGCGAAAGAGTTGGCGCTGCTCGCTACGTGGGCGCGCACCGAGAGGCAGGGTCAGAATGTAAAGTGCAAGGCCGCCCGACAATGTTGCCCAGGGCCACAGCACAGCCAAAGTCACGATCGCTGCGCCAACAAGGCCTGCCAGCCACAAAAAGCGGCGTTCCAGATGCAGATTCTTCAGCGACAGGGTGGGTATGCGGCTCACCATCAGCAGTGAGACAATTGAGACCACCGCACCGTTGAGGATGGGATCAGCGAGCCAGGCACCTGCAGCGGTATCGTGCCACTGGAAGCTCACCAGCATGGTCAGGAGCACCATGCATGCGGCAGCTGGAGTGGGTACGCCGGAAAAGCGTGCATTAGCCGCATGCTGATCCTCCGCTTCCACTGTCTCGATATTGAATCGGGCCAGCCGGATCGCGCAGCAAACGCAATAGATGAGCGCGATCGTCCAGCCGGCTCCGCCAGCCTGGTGGAGGGTCCAGCGATAGGTCAGCAGTGCCGGAGCGATACCGAAGCTGACAAGGTCGGCCAGAGAGTCGAGCTGGGCCCCGAATTTAGAATCTGAACCAAGCAGCCGGGCGATCTTGCCATCCATGGTGTCGAGTACCGCTGCAACGATGATGGCAATGACAGCTGCCCGGAAATTGCCGTCCAAGGCGAAGCGGATCGCTGTCGCCCCTGAGCACAGAGCCAGAATGGTCAGACCACTGGGGAGAAAACGACTGAGCGCCGAGGGCTCAAAGCCTTCGTCGCGGGTCTTGGCGGTAATACGACTGTATTTCATTCTTCGCATAACCGTCATCCTTAGCCCGAAACTGGAAATTCCGCCAGAACCGTCTTGCCGGCCCGGACGAAACTCCCAGGCTTCGCGACGATACGCGCTTCCGCGGGCAAGTATATATCAAGACGGCTGCCAAAACGGATCATTCCAAAACGTTCCGCCCGGCTCAAGGCTTGCCCCTGCGTCAGGGGGCAATGGATCCTCCGGGCCACAAGGCCAGCAATCTGCACCACAACGAGCTCCTTGCCCCCAGCTCCGGTCGTGGCCCCCAGCTCGAGAAGGATGGCCATCCGTTCGTTGTGGACGGAGGCCTTGTCAAAAGCCGCATTGAAGAATTTTCCCGGCCGATAGGCCAGTTTCACCACCCGCCCACTGGCTGGACTGCGGTTTACGTGGACGTTGAACACGTTCATGAAAATGGACAGTCGGGGCCTCGGGCCCGGGGCCAGTCCCAGCTCTGGCGGTGGCTCGGCCTCGGTGATGGGCAAGAGCCGACCATCTGCGGGGCTGACCATGCGATGCTCGCCTGCGGGTGCAATACGTTCAGGATCGCGGAAAAAGGCGATGACCCACAGGGTTACGGGAAGAAATATCAGTCCCCACCAGCCCAGGCCCCAGACCAGTAGCCCATTGGCCAGGGCAGCAGCGGCGATAAAGGGCCAGCCTTGGGGATGAATTGGAACGCGCAACCGAAACACCCTCCTCAAGCCGAAAACCCGGGCGCGAGCAGAGATAGGCGCTCTTGACCCACCCTGCAATGCAGGGCGGGCAAGCAAGGCCATAACCCCGCGAAATCCGTCCCACCTGGTTGCGGCGGGATCAAGGCTCGACTATTTTCCGCCGCCTGCTGCAAGCGCGACGTGCTTGCCTGTGTGCCGCCTTAGCTCAGTCGGTAGAGCAACGCATTCGTAATGCGTGGGTCGGGTGTTCGAGTCACCCAGGCGGCACCACACAGCCTTCCCTGCAGGACAGTTTCCAGGTCTGGCGGCACCGTCGCCGCAAAAGCCACGCGTGATCCGGTCGCTCCTGCCAGGCGTTCCGCCAAGGCGCTGACCAAGGTCGCGAGCTGCACGCTCGAGGACGGTACGGCCGTGCACAGCTTCCAGACCTTGCTCCAGGACCTGGCGAGCACCGTGCGCAACACCTGCCCCGCATCTCGAGCCGCACAAAAGGAGCTGACCTTCGAGGTTGTAACCGCTACAAATGCCCAGCACTGGCCGCATTATCAAATCCGCTGCCGGATACCAACTCGTCAGTTGATCTTACTTCCGCTTCCCCAAATCCCTGCAGCCCTCGGGAAGCCGAAGCCAGAAGCCTATCAAAAAGATTGTTTTCCAACCCATCAAATTGCGCGATCACGCTCACTGGGATCGACCCAACGCTATTGCTCCGGTATGACGCGATAGAAGGGATCACGCATCGCGGGCTTGAAACCTGCGCTCGAGATACACTTTTTTACATCACCGAGCAGGGCGATGCCGGGATCCGGGAGTTCCTTGCCCGCCTTGACCATCGCCGCGTCGATCGCGTTGATCGAACCCGTGCCACAAAGATCGTTCGCGCCGGAGCGCAACGCCTGCGCCGCGACACCGAAGCCCATCGTGCGCCACACGGCCCGATGGTTGACAACGTTGGGTAGCGCCAAGCGACAAATCGCGATTTCGCGCAAGTAAGTGTCAACAATCTGTTCCGGCGTCGGCGTGACTACGCGGCCGTTCAGTAAAGTATGCGCCAACAGATCG
>JAKAVI010000396.1 GCA_021817355.1 Pseudomonadota bacterium
AAATCAGCCGCGAAGGTGGCTACGTCAACGCCGATGGCACAACCGGCAATGCGTTCAGCCAAGGTCAAATCCTGATCCGCGCGATGATCATGTGCGACGTGGCGGTGCTGCGCCCAACATTCTTCGCCCAGGTGTCCGACATACAGGTGTAATCCGTATGCGGATAATTCGTATACTGACGGTCAGTACGCTGATCTTCCTGATACGGATTGTCCGCACACAGACGAATGGTAAGATGATGACCGACTACGCAATGACCATATCCGGAAGTGTCAGTAGGCGGATATTCCGTAGCCTGATAGTCTGTGCACGGAATATCAGTAGACTGATGATTGCGCTGGCCCCCTTTGCCGCCGCGATAGCCTGATAACGAATCCGCGGCGGTTTGGCTTTGCCGCCGCGGGGGATAAGACGGCTAGTGCCCGGCCCGTCAGCCGAAACCCCGTCAGCCGATGGCGCTTAATCCTTTGGCGCGCGACCGGCAACAGAAGGCCGCAGGCTTCACTCCCCTGCGGCCTTTTTTTATGCCAGCGTCGGAGAGGGTGGGATTGCGGTTCCCAAGAGGAACCACAATAGGCCCAATTCCCTTCGCGCCGGGATTAAGCCCCACCGTCGCCTTCTGTGCCGCTATCAGCTCGCCCCACCGGCGTTCAGCCCGCGGTGCCTAGTGGAACCACGGGACGGCCGTGAACACGGTGGTTCCATTCAGGAACCGCCGTCTCTCCCCACCCTCGCCGGCGCGGAAACCTGGTGCCTGTTGAGAACCAAGTTTGGCGCTTGCCTTGGACCAGCCCCACCGGCGTTCAGCCCGCGGTGCCCTGATGGACGGTCCCATAGGATTGACTGAGTTAGGACCGATAGTAGGACCACTTACGCAGCATCAAAAAATAATCAATAAAATCAGTACGTTATGTCATATTCTGGCGGACAGGGAGGGATTCGAACCCTCGAAACGGCTCATCACCGTTTACACACTTTCCAGGCGTGCGCCTTCAACCGCTCGGCCACCTGTCCACTTCCGGGCTGCTAGTCTCTGCCGGGAGGGCCGGGAATATACTCAGTTGGTCCAGGACAGCAAGCGCTACCTGGCATTTCCGGAGCCTTGGAATTTCAAATACTTTCACTGCACCCGTGTTGAGCTGATGCCGAATGCGGAATCTCCTTGTTGCGCCGCCCATAAGGGGCTTATGGGGCGGGGCCTTCGGAGGCTGCGGTCGCTCGGAGCATAGCTCGTTCCCGCCAAATCAAGCGAAGGTTGCGTCCGTAAACCACTAGCCCCGTTGTCTGTCCAAGGATGAGTGCGGCACTGCCGAGATGAACGGCGTAAGCGGTCATCACAAGTCCGCCGCACAGACTAACATACCAAAAGCTTACCGGAATTACGCTGCGTCCTTCCAACTCACTCTTGTACCATTGAATTATGAACCGGGAGGCGAACAGAGATTGTGCCCCAAGGCCTACCAATGCCCAGACGTGATCAACTGTGAACCAGCTTACCATGGCCGTCCCTATCAAAGCTCCTCGGTTTTAAAAGCGCCGCCACGAAACCGCTGCTGCAGCCAGCGAACCCCTATAAGATCAGTGATGCCGACCAGCGCTCGATCCCAAACACCATATTTTGAGCTGCCGTGCAGTCGCGGGCGGTGAGATACGTTCACATAGTGAACCGTGTAACCTTCGCGCAGCATCAACGTGATTAAGTAGCGATGCATGTGATCAAAATAGGGCAGGGTCAAAAACGCCCCCCGCCGAAATGCCTTTAGCCCGCATCCGGTGTCCTCTGCCCCATCCCGCAGTACCCAGTTGCGAAAGCGATTTGCGGCCTGTGAGGCCAGACGTTTTGCCCAATTGTCCATGCGCCGCACGCGTATTCCAGCGACCATGCCGAGATCTGGGCTGCCATCCCGCATCTTGCTCAGCAGCTTGGGCAGATCGGCCGGATCATTCTGGCCGTCGCCGTCCAGGATTGCGACGATCTCGCTCCGCGCCGCACTGATTCCAGTTCGTAGCGCGCGGCTCTGACCGGCATTGCGGGGATGCCGGATAATTCGAAGCTGCGGAATTTCCGCCTTCAATTGACTTAACGTAATTGTTGTCCCGTCGGTCGAGCCGTCATCGACAAAGATGATTTCATAGAGGCGTTCGTCTTTTAGAGCGGCCGTGATTTCTCGGGCCAGCGCCCCCACATTTTGGGCTTCGTTTTTGACCGGTACGACGATGCTGAGCGACATTATCATCAATGAGTATGTCCGTCTCTGTAGAATTCTCCAGCCCAAACAGTCAGATGCCAAGGGATAGGCGGCAAAGCATGGCCGACTCGGCCTTATACCCGGTGTGGGCGCCGGGCAATAGACCATATAAGCCCTGGCATGGTAGGGCCAAGGCCGAACCGTTCCGCGCATGTGACAGTGTTGTGCTAAACAGTCAGCCAGGACCATTATGAAGGGGCTTGCCTTGGTGAGCGATACTGTTCCGGAGGGACTTCAGAGCGCGGGCGTGTGGGATCGGCTCGCCCGCCGCCCCGTCACAGCTTTGCTCCTGATTTGCCTCCTGGCATGGCTTCCCGGATTTTTCAGCCTTCCAGTGCTTGACCGTGATGAAGCGCGCTTTGCTCAGGCATCCAAGCAGATGGTCGAAAGTGGAGACTGGGTCAATATCCGTTTTGGCCGAGAACCGCGCTATAAGAAACCGGCAGGAATCTACTGGCTGCAAGCTGCTGCCACACAGCTCCTTGGTCGGCCTCCCTATACCGCGATTTGGACCTACAGATTGCCCTCGTTGCTTGGGGCGATGGCAGCCGTCCTCTTGACGTTCTGGTGCTTTCGGGCGCTTGCGCCTCCCAAAGCCGCTTTTGGCGCGGCACTGTTGTTGGGTCTGTCTCTGGGTGTCAGCGCTGAGGCCCATATCGCGAAGACGGATGCCGTACTTCTGGCCTGCACTGTGGCCGCGCAAGGAATGCTGCTGAGGATCTATCTTCGCGCGCGCGCGAAGGCGCCGCCTCTTTCCCTGTCTCTGATTTTATTGGGTTGGGCGGCCGTAGCTGCGGGCATTCTGATAAAGGGTCCTGTGATCGTCGGAGTATTGGCGCTAAGTGCGCTCGGCGTCTCGCTGTGGGACCGCAACTGGGAGTGGTTCAAACAGAGCCGTCCTGGAATAGGTTTACTTCTAGTGCTGGTGCTTGTCGCGCCATGGCTCATCGCGATCGCCATCGTAAGTCACGGACAGTTTTTCGTACGTGCTCTGGGACATGATTTCGCCGCCAAGCTCGCCAATGGACAAGAGGGGCATGGCGCTCCGCCGGGATATTATGTTCTCCTCAGCACCATTACGCTGTGGCCAGCAACCATTGCCGTTCTGCCGGGATTAAGCCGCGCCTTCGCCTCGCGTGACAAACCGGCGCTGCGCTTCGTATTGTCGTGGACGGTGGCGACCTGGCTGATGTTCGAGTTGGTGCCTACCAAACTCCCGCATTACATTCTTCCGATTTATCCAGCTTTGGCAGCTCTTTGCGGACTTTGGCTGACAGACATTGGTCCGCGCGGAAGATGGGAAAGCGGCCTGAGAAAAGCTGCCGCAATTCAGTTTTCGGTCGGCGCCACCATCTTGGGCATAGCGATTAGTTATGCGCCAATGCGCTATGGGGAAGGCGCACCAATCTGGTTGCTAGGGTTGAGTGCGGCGGGAATTCTGGTTGGCTTCTTCGCTGCACATCAGCTGTGGCTGGATCGACGCAGCCTGGCGCTGGTGGGCGCGGTGTTGGCAGCGTTGATTTTTTACCCCAGTTTGATGTGGGGTACGTCACCCAGGTTACAACGCATCTGGTTATCTCCGCGCCTGGCCAAGATCGTTGACAAGGATCGTCGTCCAGGAGATCCGCCGATTATCGTCAGTGGCTATGATGAGCCGAGCGTGATTTTTTTGCTTGGCACGAATACGCGGATTGATACCGGCGCGCGGGCGGCGCGCATCGCAGTGCAAGGCGGTGGACAGGTTCTTGTTGACCAATTCCAGCGGTCGGCCTTTCTTGCCCAGATTGCCGCCAGCCATGCTCATGTTCTGGTCGAAGGCGTCGTCAAGGGCGTAAATTATTCACGTGGGCGAAAAGAAACCATTACTGTGTATCGGGTTATCGGATGAAATCTGTGGTGTGCATGCCTGGGGGGCACGCCGTGCGGGTTACCGTCTGTGCGATTGGCATCATTACGCTCATACGCGTTGGGCTCCTTGCGGCAACGCCATTGCAGCTTTATCCTGATGAGGCGCAATATTGGTGGTGGTCCCAGCATCCAGCGCTAGGGTATTTTTCTAAGCCGCCCATGATCGCCTGGTGCATCTGGCTGTTCACTCATATTTTTGGTCAATCGGTTTGGGCTATTCGTCTTGCCTCTCCGCTATTCCATGCAGGCACCGCTCTTCTAATCTATGTCATTGCTGAGCTTGTTAATGGACGGTGCCTCGGTTTGTGGAGCGCGCTGGCCTACGCGACGATTCCAGGTGTTGCCTACTCATCTGGCCTGATGACCACAGATGTACCTCTCCTGTTCTGCTGGGCGTTGACCCTCTACGCGCTCCTGAAAGCGCTAGAGGAGCGCGGTTGGCGCTGGACCGCCGTTTGCGGCATGGCAATCGGATTAGGTATCCTTGCCAAATACACTATGCTCTTCTTTGTTGCAGGGCTGCTTCTGGCGGCCACTATGTCCACCAAAATTCAAAGGTTTCTCCTCAGCCGGCGTGGGCTTCTGGTGGCAGCATTTGCTGCACTGCTGATTTCTCCCAATATTTACTGGAACTGGCATCATCATTTTTTGACATTCAGGCATACCGCCGCAGATGCCGACTGGAACTCTGCCGCCTACAGTGTAAGACGCATGCTGTACTTCATCTTGGGGCAGTTTGGTGTATTTGGCCCGCTGTTGATGGTAGGATTTGTGATAGCACTCTGGCGGCTCGCCACGTCGGGCCGCCGTTCTGACGCGGAGCTGCTACTTGCTGCAATGGCAATGCCGCCTCTTCTCGCCGTGCTTGTGCAAAGTTTTATCTCCGTGGCCAATGCCAACTGGGCTGCGCCTACATATATTTCAGCAACCCCTCTGGCGGTCATGGTGCTGATGGAAGCACCCTGGACATTGTGGGCGTCGTTCGTTGTCGATTCAGCGGCGATGCTTTTGCTATGGCTGTTTCTCATCTGGCCGGGCGCCGCCAGCGCCCTGGGCCAAGCCAACGCCTTCAAGCGCGAGGAGGGCTGGCGGCGATTGGGTCAAGAGGTTACAGCTGCAGCCCGCTCCCATCACTATGACGCGATTGCGGCGGCCAACCGTTCACTGATTGCGGAACTTACTTATTATGCACCTTCCCGTCCGGCGCCGCTGCGAGCCTGGGATGGAAACGGGATCATTGCCAACTGCTTTGATATGACCATGCCTCTCTCGGGTCGAGATACCTATGTTCTGCTGGCCTTGCTCCCGCAGGAAGTTAGGGCCGTATCGCCGAGCTTCGAATCAGTTCGGCTTATCCGGCAGCTCCGGATCCCCGTAGGCGGCGGCATTACCCGCACCGTAATGCTCTACGACGCCCGCGGCTATCTGGTCCGTCATCCTCGGCAATAGGAATTCGCTACAATGTTTGAGTTGGCAGCGGCAATGTCGTTGCCGGTCAATTCGCCGATTGGTGCCCCTAACAGCGGCCGAGTGAATTATGGGGAAGAGATCAGTTTGATGTTTCCTTCCCCGCGCCTTGCTAAGTTTTTTTCATTGTGTGGGAGGGTGGTGTGATCAGTGCCTCGGTTTTATTTGAACAGTCTTCAATAAAACTGGTAAAAGTCATGACGGATTATTTATTCCATTTGGACGGATCACAGTATTCGACACGCTTCTCTTGACGAATTGCCGAGGCTGCATAAATATCCGCCTCAACGACGGTGCCGTGCGACGCTGGGCCAATGGGGTTCGGAGCTGCGGCGCCCGTTCAAGGAGCCAAGCGAGACCACAATGAGTCTCCATCTGGTTCGGGGGCACGATCTTAGGCCCCCGTCGCGGCAAGTCCGCAGTCATCCGGTTATCAGCGAACAAAATATCGATCGACAGAAGGTGGTGGGAGCGGCGAAAACTTTACCCCTGCGCTTTCCGGCGAGCGAAGCAAGCAGGCGTTTCTACCGCCGCTTCTGGCCCGGTAGCGGTCCGGCGGAATGGAACGATTGGCACTGGCAGTTTCGCAATCGTATTCGTACCCCGGAAGAGTTGGCGCGAATTTTCAAGCTGTCGGCTGACGAACATGAGGCGGTCACGAACCACAAAGGTCCGCTTCCTGTCGGCATAACGCCCTATTACGCATCATTGATGTCGCTGGATAATCCGCAGGAGCCGCTGCGGCGTACACATGTGATGACAGGGAAGGAATCCTTGCGCCTTCCTGGTGAAGCCGATGATCCACTGGGCGAGGATCACGACACCGTAGTGCCGGGATTAGTGCATCGCTATCCGGATCGCGTGCTGTTTCTGACGACGGGCACCTGTTCGACCTATTGTCGGTATTGCACCCGGGCACGGGCAGTCGGAAATCCTGGAGGTGAGTATCAGTTCTCTCCCAAGCAGTGGGAGCAGGCTCTGGCTTATCTGGCCGAACATACTGAAGTCCGCGATGTGCTCTTGTCGGGAGGTGATCCACTATCGATCTCTGATGACAAGCTCGATTGGCTTCTGACCCGCTTGCGCGCCATTCCTCATATTGAATTTCTGCGCATTGGCACCAAGATTCCCGTGGTTTTACCGCAGCGCATTACCCGCAGCCTCGTCAAGATGCTGAAACGGCATCACCCGTTGTGGATGAGCATTCATGTCACCCATCCGAATGAACTGACCTTGGAGGTGACCGAGGCATTTAGCCGTCTGGCGGATGCGGGTATTCCGCTTGGCAGTCAGACGGTCCTGCTCAAGGGTATCAATGATGACGTAGATGTCATGAAGCCTCTGATGCAGGGTCTCTTAAGGCGCCGGGTCAAGCCCTACTACCTCTATCAATGCGATCCTATCCGAGGCTCTGGGCATTTCCGTACCAGTGTCGAAAAAGGGCTGGAAATCATCGACGGGCTGCGCGGCCACACTACCGGCTATGCCTGTCCCCAATTTGTCATTGATGCACCAGGAGGTGGCGGCAAGATCCTGATGGCACCTAACGCAGTGGTCGGTCGCGATGGCGATGACCTTTTGCTGCGCAATTTTGAAGGTGCTGTCTACCGCTACCCCGACCCAGAGGGACGGATTGGCTCAGACGCTGTGCGTCTTGCCGCGGAGTAGTTCATGCGTATTGCTGTTACCTATGACTTGCGTAAGGACTATCTGGCGCTTGGCTACACCGAAGAGGAAACCGCAGAGTTTGACAGTGAGCTAACGGTCGAAGCGCTTTGCGAGGCTCTGACCACATTGGGATATGAACCGGTGCGGGTTGGAAATATTCGTGCGCTAGTCGTGCGCTTGGCGGCAGGGGAGCGTTGGGACGCAGCCTTCAATATCTGCGAAGGCCTCAAGGGTGTTGCCCGCGAAGCCCAGGTGCCCGCGCTGCTCGAAGCCTATGACATTCCGTATGCGTTCTCAGATCCGCTCACCCTTGCGCTGTCGCTGGACAAGGCGATGGCCAAACGCGTCGTTGCATCCCACGGCGTGCCTACCGCGGATTTCGCCGTGATCGAGCAGGAGCGCGACCTTGACCGGATGGGCTTACCTTACCCGCTCTTTGCCAAACCTGTTGCCGAGGGTTCTGGAAAGGGGGTTGATGCCCATTCGCTGGTGGGCAATCGGTGTGAACTCGTCCACACCGTGCGGGATCTACTTCGTCGCTTTCAACAGCCGGTGCTGGTTGAAACCTTTCTTCCGGGACGGGAGTTTACCGTTGGCATAACCGGTACGGAGGCATCTGCAGAGGTATTCGGGGTCACAGAAATCCGCCCATTGCCCAATTATGTTGGCCACGGCTATGGCCTTGCCAACAAGGAAACTGGTTGGGAAGACAAGGTCGAGATCGTTCTTGCTGATCCGGTCAACACGGCTCTGGCCGCAGAGGTGGCGTTAGCGGCGTGGCGCGCGCTGCGCTGTCGCGATGGTGGGCGGGTGGATATTCGCTGCGATGGTGCGGGCAAGCATCATTTCATCGAGGTTAATCCGTTGGCCGGCCTCCGTCCTCACCACTCAGATCTGTGTTTGATGGCCGAAAGGAAGGGCGTCTCCTATCGCGAACTCATCGCGCGCATCATGAGCTCGTTCGAGCAGCGCCAACCGCACCTCAAACGCCGCGCCGCAGCCTGACGCGAATGCGAATTCTTGTCCTGCATTCCCGTCTTGACGCAAACGCCCGTGCTGATGATCTTGATACGCTCGCTGTAGCAGATGCCGTATGCGACGCCTTGCAGCAAAACGGTCACAGTGTGACACGCGCCGCGTTTGTGT
>JAKAVI010000435.1 GCA_021817355.1 Pseudomonadota bacterium
CGCCGCGTCAACGGATTAATTCTGAAGTCGCCAAGCATGGTCGAGGTCACCATCGTAACACCCGGCTTATGGACACCGCGCGTGGTCATGCATTGATGCGTCGCCTCGATGACGACCGCCACGCCTTTTGGCTCGAGCGCCGACTGGATGCAGTTGGCGATCTGCGCGTTCATCTTTTCCTGAACCTGAAGACGACGGGCAAAGGCCTCGACAACGCGGGCAAGCTTGGAAATTCCGACTACCTTGTTATGCGGCAGATAGCCGATATGGACCCGGCCAATGATTGGCGCCAGGTGATGTTCGCAATGCGATTCAAAGCGGATGTCCTTAAGGACGATCATTTCGTCATAACCTTCGACTTCCTCGAAGGTGCGCGTCAGGAATTCCTGCGGATCGTCCTTGTAGCCGGCAAACCACTCCTCGAAGGCCCGGGTTACCCGCTCTGGCGTGTCGACCAGCCCCTCCCGCGCGGGGTCATCCCCGGCCCAGAGCAAGAGGGTACGTACGGCTTCCTCCGCTTCCTGCCGGCTGGGGCGGGAAATAGACGCCGGCACGGACGCATCTGGCAGGCGGGGCGTTTGACGGGCTTGCGGCATGGCGACCTTCCATCCTGGGCAATTGCGTTCACGGCAGTGTACGCCCGCGGGCGGGGGGCGGATCAACCTGGGCTTCCACAACGGGCTCCAGGGGCCAGCCGGGGCTAGTGGATCTGCCGCCTTTCGTATGGGCTTTCCAGCAGAAAGATCGGGATCTCGACCTCAAAATTCTCTCCGCTCGCGGTACGCATGTGATACCGCCCGCTCATCGACCCTGATGGCGTTGGCAGGGGACAGCCGCTCTCATATTCAAAGACCTGCCCGGGCTCGAGGACCGGCTGGGCGCCGACCACACCAGGACCCCGGACTTCCTGAATGCGGCCACGTGCATCGGTGATGTGCCAGTAGCGTGACAGCAATTGTACGGTCTCGGGGCCGGTATTTTCGATGGTTATCGCGTAGGACCACAGGAAGTCCCCTTCTTCGGGGTCGGATTGCTCCTCGATGAAGGCAGGGGTCACGCTAACCCGGATACCCCTGGTAATCTGTTCATAGGCGAAACGGCGGCGGGCCCTGGCGGCCGGAGAGGTTCGTTCATGCATCCGCGCAGTATCGCCCCGGAGGCGCAGCTCACGCAAGGGTGCCTAAAGTTGCATAGGAGAGATCCTTCTGCCGCTAAGGAAGCGTCGCTAAATTAATGCGTCATTTGAGCTTGGGTTTGATGGTGTAGTTCCACTCCCCATGGAATGGGTCGCGCAGGATGTTGAGCTCCGCCATTTCAGCGTCGGATATTTTGATGCCGGCCGGATAATGATTTTCGTCGAGAGCGCATCGAACGGTGAGGCCCGCTGTTGACGTAGTCGCGGCAATGAGCTCGACGATCGTGCGGTAGTCGACGAGCGGTCGCCCGCGCCAGTTGCGCGAGATGAACGAGAAGAGCCGGTGCTCGACCTTGTTCCATTTGCTGGTGCCAGGAGGAAGGTGGAGAACGGTAATTGGCAGCCCCAGTTCATCGGCCAGCTTTTGCAACTCGACCTTCCAAAGGCGGACGCGCGAGCCGTTGCTACCACCGCCGTCAGCGGTGATCGTCAAAGTATGGGCATGGGGGTAGCGCTCCTGGCCCATGTTCAGCCACCATGTGCGGATCGCGTTCACAGCGAAGGCTGCGGTATCGTGGTCAATTCCGACGCTGACCCATCCCTTGTCGTCGCCAATGTCATAGATACCGTAAGGCGAGGCCCGCCCCAGCTTGGGGTCAATGAAGTCGTGGACGCGAACCGCTTCGGGCAAGCCGGCCGGCCGGTATTCGCGCCCGCCATTCTTGAAGTCGCCAACCAGCTCTTTCTTTTTGGTGTCGACGGATATCGCCGGCTGTCCGGCGGCAATGGCCGTGCCCACGGTCTGGGCGATGTGCTGGAACTGGGCGTCGCGATCAATGTGGGACGCACCTTCCAGCATCTTGCGATTGGCCTGAAGCGAGTAGCCGAGGGATTTCAACAAGGTGCCAACAACATCGTGGCCAACGCGATGTCCCATGCCCCGCAGGGCAGTCGCCAGATGACGTAGGCTTTTGGAGGTCCACTTCAGCGGCGACATCGGATCGCCGCAGGTTGCCGGATCGACCAGCGCCTTCAGGTCCTCCAAAAGCGTCGGATCGGTTTGGGTCAATGGCTTGCGGCCGGCCCCCTTGCGCCGAATCCCGCCAACCGCGCTATCCGGCGCTGTGCCACGCAACTCCCGCAACCCATGGCCGATCGTGCTGCGAGCGATCCCGGTCACAGCACTGACCGCCGCAATCCCGCCCCTGCCGGCACTGAGAGCTTCCGCCGCCGCAAAGCGCCGTCGACCCCGTTCATCCAACACCGGGTTCAGGGCTTCGTAGCGAAGCTTGATGGCAGCCACATCGATCACGACTCAGATCTACAAAGGTTCGACCAGAAAGGGAATCCCCTACCGCCACCTTCCGATTCGAGAATTTATCGACGCGTCCTTAGCTTCCGCGGAGATCACCCGCACATCCGTCCGCACCGAGTTGGCGATGAAGCACTCCGCATGGGCCCGATGGTGCAGCGCAGACAGCTCCTCTGGCGCCGGTTCCTGACCTGGGGTGAAGCGAATTCTTGGCTTCAGCCGTACCTCTGTCATGCACAACTTGCCCATCTCGCCCTTGTCAAGAACGCCCTCGGCCTCGTCCTCATAGCTTTCAACTCCAATGCGCTTACGCGCGCAAATCGCCAGAAAACTCAGCATGTGACAGGATGAGAGGGCCGCAACAAAGGCTTCCTCAGGATCCAGGCAATGCGCATTGCCCCTGAACTGCGGTGCCGCCGAGCCGGCGACAACAAGCTGGCCCTGCTTAAATACCATGTCGTGATCACGGCTATAGCTGTCATAGGTAAAGGCGCCGCCCTGATGCTGCCAGCGCACCGACGCCCGATGAATGCTCATCACCCTCTCCCGTGTTTGGCGTTCGCCAGGATAACAGACCCCCGGGGGAAAAACCCGCTCACCGAGGCGCCATAAGGCCAAAAACAGCACGCCTCTGCCGCCGCCGGCGGAGCGCGCACCACGCCCATCCCCACCTGTGCCAGGGGGCAAAGACGCACGATGGCCACGCCCTGCCTCGTCGCGGCCGTTCATGCCGCAGCAAGGGCCTGCGCGAGGTCGACGCACACATCCTCTGGATCTTCGAGCCCGACGCTGAGGCGCAGCATGCCATCGCTGATGCCCAATTCTGCGCGGGCTTCCGGCGACAGGCGCTGGTGGGTCGTCGTCGCGGGATGGGTGATGAGACTCTTGGCATCGCCCAGATTATTGGAGATGTCGATCAGCTTGAGCCTGCGCGCCAGAACAAAGGCGGCCTCCTTGCCACCGTCGATCTCGAAGGTGACCACCCCACCACCGCCGCTCATCTGCGTGCGGGCGAGCGCCGCCTGGGGATGATCGGGGCGGAAGGGATACCGCACCCTTCGGATTTGGGCCTGCCGGCTGAGAAATTCCGCAACGTGCTCGGCGTTTGCGCAATGCGCCCGCATCCGAAGGTCAAGGGTTTCGAGACTTTTCAGATGAACCCAGGCATTGAAGGGACTGATTGCGGGGCCGGTATTGCGCAGGAAGGTCTGCAGATGATCGACGAGAAAATCCTCCTGGCACAGGACCATGCCGCCCAGGCAGCGGCCCTGACCATCGACATATTTGGTGGTGGAATGCACTACAATATCGGCGCCAAATGCAAAGGGCCGTTGCAACGCCGGAGAGGCAAACGCATTGTCGACGATGAGCCGTGCACCGGCCTCATGCGCCAGTTTACTAACGGCAGCCAGATCCACGATGTCGAGCGTGGGATTGGCTGGGGTTTCGCAGAACAGGAGCCTGGTGTTGGACCGGATTGCTCCGGCCCAGGCTGCCACGTCACTGCCGTCAACCAGGGTTGACGTCACACCAAAGCGCCCCAAAACCTGCTCGATCACATAGCGGCAGGCACCGAACATGGCTCGGGCCGCAACGATGTGGTCGCCGCTTTTGACCGAACACATCAGTGCCGCGGTAACCGCAGCCATACCGGAGGCGGTGGCGCGCGCGCAGGGCGCTCCTTCCAGGGCGGCCAGACGCTCCTCGAACATCTGGACCGTGGGATTGCCATAGCGCGTATAGGTAAAGCCCGCAGCGCCCTGGAAACGGGCTTCCGCTTCCTCAGGCCCCTCATAGGCGTAGCCGGAGGTCAGGAACAGTCCCTCGGCGGTTTCCTGGAAGGCGGACCGCAGCTGTCCGCCGCGCACCGCGCGGGTGCGCGGACGCCAGGCGCCTTCGTCCTTGTGAGTTGCCATCAGACCCTGCCTCTTGTTTGCGGCGAGAGAATTCGCCCGCCTTGCTGTGCCCGGTCAAGCCGCCTAACGTCGCCCGGAACTTAGCGCATGGAACCTTTTACGCATGACCGCCATCAGCCCTCAGGCCGCCCTCATCTATGTCATGGTCACCGTCTCGGCCGCCGACGGCAACATGGACGATGCAGAAATCGGCGCCATCGCGGCCCAGGTGAGAGATCTGCCAGCCTTTGCCAACTTCGAGCGCGCTCACCTGCTGCGTACCGCCCAGGAATGTGGCGCCATTCTCGCCGAAACCGACGGGCTTGACGCGGTGCTCGGACTTGTGGCCGAAGCCCTGTCCGAACCGCTCAAGGAAACCGCTTATCTGCTTGCCCTCGATGTTGCACTCTGCGACCACAGGGTGCGGCTGGAAGAACTCCGGATTTTGGACCGGCTGCGCCAGGCGCTGGGCCTGGACCGCCTTATCACCGCGGCGCTGGAACGGGCAGCCCGAGCCCGCGTGCAGACGGCCTGAACCAGGACTTCTTCCGCCGGCGACAGGGGGACTACGCCATGAAGCAGCTGCTGTTGCTGCGCCATGCCAAAGCCGAAAGCGAGCCGTCGCTCGATGATCTCGACCGCCCACTCAGCCCGCGCGGCAAGCGGGATGCGACCGCAATGGGGGCCATCCTGCGACGGCGGGCACTCATCCCGCAGCTTGTTCTGTGCTCGCCCTCCTTACGCACGCGCGCCACCCTGGCGCTTCTGGCCCCGGCCCTGGGTGAGCCCGCCATTCGCATCGAGGACGGGCTTTATCTGGCCAGCTGGAAAGAGATTTTCGTGCGCCTTACAGCGCTTGCGTCGAACCTCGACCGCGTTCTTGTCATCGGCCATAACCCCGGTCTTGGGGATTGCGCAGCCATGATGCTCAATGGCCAGGCCGATCGCGAAGAACGGGCCCGAAGGGCCCTTATGGCAGAGAAATTTCCGACCTGTGCGCTTGCGGTGATCGAGCTTGCGCTTTCGGCCTGGGCCCAGCTTGCGCCCAAAAGCGGCACATTGAGCGCCTTCCTGCGGCCAAAGGATCTGCCAGGCTTGCGCTAATGGCTGGCGCGCTGCGCGAGTGCAAGGCGTGGCCAGCCAAACGCTGCCTCCGGAACGACATCGCCCATCATCCGGATCCGCCTCTGAGCGACCAGCCGTCCTCCCATGGCTTCATAGAAGAACCGCACCGGATTTTTGGCGTGCGCCCAGATGATGCAGGAGGAATAACCGCAGCGCCCAAGCTCCACAAAGGCAGACCTGAGGAGCGCGCGGCCAATGCCGAACCCCAAATAGTTCGGATCAACGTAGAGCGTGTAGATTTCGCCATCATGGCCGGCTACGTCATCACGGGCGGGGCCATAGCTTGTCATTCCCACAATGCCGGCTGCGCCCTGTTCGGCCACCAGCACGCGCTCCCGGCCACCGGCGCCAATCGTCGCGCGCCAGCGCGCGGTCTGCCCCTCAGGCGTCATCGCGCACAGAAGTTGCGCCGGCAGTATCCCGGCATAGGTGTCATGCCAGGAATTTATGTACACAGCCGCCACGCCCGGTGCGTCCTGGGGTCGTGCTCCGCGGACCGCAATTGCCACGTCATCCATCCGCCAAGCTTCCCCAACTTCTTGCCGCCGGGCAAGAGGCTTTAGCGCAACGGCACTCGCCCGTTTCACGAATCAGCGGGCCTTACAACCGCTGTCGGCGGAGCTTGTTTCGCGTCCCGCCGCTCGCTGCACGGGCAATCTGCCCAAGATGCACACACAAATTCGCTGGCCGCACGGTTAAATATTGTGCGTCACCATACAGTAACGCAGAAACGCCCTGAAGCGGCCTTTCTTTTTCCTCAAAGCGCATTACACTTTTGTCGCAGGTGCATTGCATGCGGTCGATGTGCCAACGATGCGGATGACGTGATGAGTCCGAGAGTCCCAGACCCTGTTGCACAGTGGAACGCGCGGCCTGTCGGGCCCGCGACAGAGATCAATCCCGGTCATGGGCGCGGGAACGTGATGCCAGGCAATGAATTGTTACATCGGGGGTGAGAGAACCTAGAACAGCGGAGCAGCACTCGTCTTGTCATGTCTGCGAAGGGCCACACAGAGAAGTTGTGGTGGGCGTGCGAGACGTAACAGGAGGCTGGTGAATGAGCACGCTTGATGTTTTTGACATCTTCTTCCGCGACTATGCCCGCGAGCGCTTCGAGAGCATGTCCCTACGGGACTGGTTGCTGGCGGCGCGCGACGACAAGATGCTCTATGCGACCCCGGCCGAGCGCATGGTGGCTGCCATCGGAAATCCTGAGCTGGTCGACACCGCACAGGATCCGCGCCTTAGCCGGATTTTCTTCAATCGCACACTCAAAACCTACAAGGCGTTTTCCGGCTTCTACGGCATGGAAGATACCATTGAGCGCATCGTGGGACACTTCAAGCACGCGGCTCAGGGCCTCGAAGAAAAGCGGCAGATTCTTTATTTGCTGGGACCGGTAGGCGGAGGCAAGTCCTCGCTCGCCGAGCGTCTCAAGGATCTGATGGAGACCCATCCCATCTACGTCTTGAAGGCTGGCGAACAGATCAGCCCGGTGTTCGAAAGCCCGCTCGGGCTTTTCCGCTCAACCGAACTCGCCAATCTGCTTACAGAGCGCTATGGCATTGAGCGCCATCGCCTGGGCGGAGTGATGAGCCCATGGGCCGTCAAGCGTCTCGATGACTTTGGCGGTGACATTTCCAAATTCGAAGTCGCGCGCCTTTATCCCTCAAAGCTGCGCCAGATCGCCATCGCCAAGACCGAACCGGGTGACGAGAACAACCAGGATATCTCCTCGCTCGTCGGCAAGGTAGATATCCGTCAGCTCGAGCATTTCAGCCAAAACGATCCGGACGCCTACGCGTTCTCAGGTGGCTTGTGCCGTGCCAATCAGGGATTGCTGGAGTTCGTCGAAATGTTCAAGGCACCGATCAAGGTGCTGCATCCACTTTTGACGGCAACCCAGGAAGGCAACTACATCGGCACCGAGACCCTGGGACCCATTCCCTTCAACGGGATCATCCTTGCCCACTCCAACGAAGCCGAATGGCAGGTATTCAAGACCAACAAGAACAACGAGGCCTTCCTCGATCGCATCAGCGTGGTTACGGTGCCTTATTGCCTCAGAGTTACCGAAGAAGCGGAAATCTACAAAAAGCTTCTCATTGCCAGCGATCTTGGCAAGGCTTCTTGCGCCCCGGAAACCTTGGAGATGTTGGCAAAATTCTGTGTCATGACCCGGCTCAAGGAACACGAGAACTCCAATCTGACCGCGAAGATGCGGGTTTATGATGGCGAGAAGCTGAAGGATACCGACCCCAAGGCGCGGACGCTGCAGGAATACAAGGATGCAGCAGGCGTCGATGAGGGCATGACCGGAATTTCAACCCGCTTTGCCTACAAGACCCTGTCGGAAACCTTCAACTACGATGTTGCCGAAGTCGGGGCCGATCCTGTTCACCTGATGTACATCCTCGAGCAGGCGATCAAGCGTGAGCAATATCCTGATGACATCGAGAAGAGATATCTCGAATTCATAAAGGTGGAGATCTCCCAGCGTTATTCGGAGTTCATCGGCAAAGAGATCCAGAAGGCCTATCTTGAATCCTACGGCGAGTATGGCCAGAACCTGTTCGATCGCTACATCGCCTATGCGGACGCGTGGATCGAGGATCAAGACTACAAGGATGCCGACACCGGCCAGCTGCTTGACCGCGGCGCTCTCGATACCGAACTCAGCAAGGTCGAAAAGCCCGCCGGCATCGCCAATCCCAAGGATTTCCGCAATGAGGTGGTGAAATTCGCGTTGCGCTATCGCGCCCAGAATGAGGGCAAGAACCTGGCCTGGACGGCCTATGAGAAGATACGCACCGTCATCGAAAAGCGCATGTTTACGCAGTTCGAGGATCTGCTGCCGGTCATCAGCTTCGACTCCAAGAAGGACAGCGATACCCAGACCAAGCACAATGAGTTCGTCAAGCGCATGCTGGCGCGCGGTTACACCCCGCGTCAGGTGCGGCGC
>JAKAVI010000202.1 GCA_021817355.1 Pseudomonadota bacterium
TGCATGTTGGGGATGACCCCTTCGAAGCGCTTCTTGGTGTCGTAGCGGCGCAGGCCATCGTCATAGGTGAACTTGATCTCATCGTCGCCGGAACCGAAGAGGATGACATCACGCATCTTCTTGGGCAGATCCTCGAAGGCTGCAGTGAGCGAAAACTTGTAATGCCGCGCCAGTGCTTCCAGCGTCTGCAGATAATAGGGTGAGCTCGATTTTGACCACGGCGCAATGGCGCCTTTGCGTAAGGATAGGCTCTGGTCGGGGACGACAAGTTCCGGATCGAAATAAAGCTGCGTGCCGAGCCCGTCGCAGGCGGGGCAGGCGCCATGGGGGTTGTTGAACGAAAACAGTCTCGGCTCGATTTCCGGAATGGTGAAGCCTGACACCGGACAGGCGAATTTGGCTGACATGATCAGCCGCTCCGCTTCGCCCTGTGCCGTCTTCTTGTCGGCGAATTCGGCGATGACAAGACCGTCGGTAAGACCAAGGGCGGTTTCGATGGAATCGGGCAGGCGGTTACCGATATCGGCCTTGACCACGATACGGTCAACCACAACCTCGATATCGTGCTTGAGCTTCTTGTCGAGCGCGGGCACCTCGGCGATATCATGGAAGCGGCCATCAACCTTGACGCGCTGAAAGCCTTTCTTCAGCAATTCGCCAAATTCCTTGCGATATTCGCCTTTGCGACCACGCACGATCGGAGCCAGAAGAAAAAGCCTCGTGCCGTCCGGCAGCGCGAGAATGCGATCCGCCATCTGGCTTACGGTCTGGCTTTCGATCGGAAGTCCGGTCGCTGGAGAATAGGGAACGCCAACCCGCGCAAACAAAAGGCGCAGATAGTCGTAGATCTCGGTGACCGTGCCCACCGTCGACCGCGGGTTCTTGGAGGTCGTCTTCTGCTCGATGGAGATCGCGGGCGAGAGTCCCTCGATATGGTCGACATCGGGCTTTTGCATCAGCTCGAGGAATTGGCGGGCATAGGCGGACAGCGATTCGACATAGCGCCGTTGGCCTTCCGCGTAGATCGTATCGAAGGCCAGCGAGGACTTGCCCGAGCCCGAAAGCCCGGTGATCACGGTGAGAGTGTCGCGCGGGATCTCGACATCGATGTTTTTAAGATTGTGCTCGCGGGCGCCGCGAATGGAGATGGTCTTCAGCATGTCCGGTCTTTCGGGGAACACCAGTTATATGGCGGGCGCCAGCAGGCAGAACAAGCGCTGGCCCAAATTGAACAAATCATGAACAATATGCCGCAAGAACCCCAGATGGGCAATTGCGGCAGGGTCGTTGGCTTTGGCCTCGGGGGGCGGGCACGGCGGCGCGCTGCCTGAGGCGGAACGGTTAGGGAATTTTGCATTTCATCCTTCTGCCTGAACCGGGGCACCGGGTTAAGAGAAGGCGCCCTGGCGTGTCAGCTGCCACCCCGGACGGGTGGTGAGGGCCTTAGGAGCCCACACTGCTTTCTACGTTCTTGGCGCCTCCTGGATCTTCAAGGACGCAGTTGGTGAGGCTGCGGCAAGGAGGCAGAGGGGATCGCTTCGCCTTTTGTGGGCAAGCCCCCTTAAGGTGGTGTGCCTGCGGAGGAGTGATCGCGCCCTGCCCCACGGTGTCTGCCTTGCGCTACCGGTAGGCCCACAGCGGCGCCTCACGGGTCGGCGGTCGGGTCTTTCGTCAGGCTGAGCGTTCCGGCCAAGGTTCCAGGGATTATTGCGGCCGTGTCCGGCTGCCATGCCGGACGGTGTGCAGCATGAAACATGCCATAGCCAAAATAGATGCCAAAGCCCGCCGTGGTCCATACGCCGAGCCGGATCCACGTCGCGGCGGGCAGGCTGTACATCATGATCAGACAAATGGCGAGCCCAGCAGGCGCCACCACCCAGACCATGGGCGTGCGGAAGGGACGCGATGCGTTGGGTTCGCGAACCCGCAGCAGCATGACGCCGACGCAGACCATGCTGAAGGCGCACAGCGTCCCGATTGAGACCAGCTCACTCAGGACACCGATGGGAAAGAGCCCGGCCAGAGAAGCGGCGACGGCGCCCGTCATGATGGTGCCCAGGAACGGCGTACGAAACCGCGGATGCACGTAGCAGAAAATCGGAGGCAGGAAGCCGTCGCGTGCCATCGAATAGAATATGCGTGACTGACCATAGAGCCCTACAAAGGCCACGGAGGCAAGGCCGACCGTAGCACCGAACTCAACGACGATGGTGAGCCATTGCAGGGCCGGAATCTGGGAGACCGCAAAGGACACCGGATCGGCGACATCGAGTGTCCGATAGGAGGCAAGGCCTGTCAGCACGAGCGCCATCAGGATGTAAAGTACGGTGCAGACGAGCAGCGAGGCCAGGATTCCGGCGGGCAGATCACGCTGTGGATTGCGTGCTTCCTGGGCTGCCACCGAGACCGCATCAAATCCAATGTAGGCAAAAAACACGAGACCTGACGCAGCTAAAACTCCCGACCAGCCGAAATGACCGAAACTACCGGTATTGGGTGGAATAAATGGTTGCCAGTGGTACGCCTTGATATGGCCCGCGCCGAACAGGATCACAAGAAGTACAACGGTAATCTTAATAGCCACCATCATTGCGTTGGCGCGCGCTGTCTCGCGCACACCGGTGATTAGAAAGCTGCTGAGCAGTAATACAAGGCCGATGGCGGGAAGATTGATCACGGCACCAGTCAGGACAAGACCTTGCGTGTTTGAGAAGGTAAGCGGTGCGCTGCTCAGCGCTGGCGCCAGCACGATGCCGAAGCTTTTGAGAAATCCGACAAAATAGCCTGACCAGCCGACCGCCACGGCGGAAGCGGAGACGAGATACTCAAGGACAAGATTCCAGCCAACAAACCATGCCGTGCCGCGCCCCAGGGCGGCGTAGGAATAGCTGTAGGCGCTGCCAGCAACCGGATACATCGCGGCGAATTCGGCGTAGCACAATCCGGCGAAGAGACAGCCGATGCCGGAGATAACGAAGGAGATGACGATGGCCGGGCCGGCATACTTGGCGGCGGCGGTTCCTGTTATGACAAAAATGCCGCCGCCGATCACCGCACCGATGCCAAGTGCGGTCAATGTCCAGGGACCAAGATGACGTTTAAGCCCGGTGACGTCGGCAACGGGTGGCGCAGACAATGCGAACGTCTCCTCGCTCTTGCGCACATCCCGGCGGGTTTCCGCGGGCTTGCGATGACATTCTTGAACGGACGGCGGCCACGTGGCCCCAGGGGGCACGTGGCCGTTCGGCGTCAGAATTTCCGCGTCAGCGTCAGATCCAGGGTGCGGCCCGTGCCATAGAAGCACTGACTGATAGAGGTGCAGCGAGAAATATAGGTTTTGTCGAACAGGTTCGAGGCGTTGAGCTGCAGTCGCCAGGGATAAAAATCGTAATGCAGGATTGCGTCCCACAGTACCACCGAGGGGTTGCGGAACTGATTGGCCGGATCGCCATAACTGCTGCTCAGATAGCGGATGCCGAGGCCGCCGCCAAAGCCGGCCAATAGACCGGTTTGCAACGTATAATCGCCCAAGGCCGAGAATTTGTGCAATGGCACCATGGGCAGGCGCTTGCCAAGATCATTGCCATTGCTGCGGGTCACCTGGGCATCGGTGTAAGTATAGGAGGCGTTGATCGTGATCTGGTTGTTGATCCGCGTCACCCCTTCCAGTTCGACGCCTTTGACCTCCGCGGCACCGGTTTGGACGCTGAAAAAGGCATGGGTAGGATCGGTCGTCAGGACGTTGTTCTCGTTAATGTCGTAGACGGCGAGGGTAGCCAGCGCCTGCACATTGCGTGGTAGGAATGTGGGTTCGAACTTAACGCCGGCTTCGACCTGATCGCCTGTGCTCGGCTTGAAGGGGTGGCCGGCAAAGTCGGCACCGGCGACCGGCTCAAACGAGGTTGCGTAGCTGACGTAGGGAGCCAGACCACTGTCAAACAGATAGTTGACTCCAGCACGGTAGGTGAAGGCCTGGTCGTTGCTCGGTCTGCCGAAGTTCTTGGTCGTGAGCCAGTCCTGTCGACCACTCAGCGTGAGGATCCAGCTGTGGTAGCGCGCCTGGTCCTCCGCATACAGTCCGGTCTGGCGCTGCACCTCCCGCGTATAGGGCAGGAACGGCGGAGTGGTGATCGCCATGCCGTAAACCGGCTTGAACAGATCGATAGGCGGTGCGAGCGAAAAGCCGTAGTCTGAATTGTCGCGATAATCTCGATAGTCAAGACCAAGCAATGCCTTGTTCTGGATCCTGCCGAGATTGAAATCGGCGTTGAGGCGGGAATCGACGTTGAACGATGTAATGGCCTCGCGGAAGGGGAAATTATAGCGCTCGACAGTGCGATAATCGACCGGAAGACCATTGCTGCCCGTCAGTAGACCTGCGCCATAGACATCCAGCATCTGGTTATGATTGTAGAAAAATTTGAGATTCTGCTCGAAAGTAAGCCAGCTGCTGAACTGATGATGCAGATCATAACCGATGCCATACTGGCTGCGGCGAAAGTCGTTATACTTGGTATCTCCAAGATTGGTACTCACCGGCACCTTGCCGAGCGGGTTGGGCAGAAGCACGCCGTAGGCTGGCAGGAAGCCCCCATCGCCACCCCTGATGTCGTCATACTGATAATAGCTGAGCAGGGTCAGCATCGTCGCGGAGGAAATATTGAAGGTGAGCGCCGGGGCGACATAAACCCGGTTCGAAGTCTCGCCAGTGATCTGGGTGCCGCGCCTGCGCCACAACGCTGTGAAGCTGCCTTCGATGAGATCATCGCCATAAAGCGTGCCAGTGACGGTACCCGCCAACTGCTTGTCGTCATGGCTGCCATACTGCACTTGCAGCTCGCCACCGAACTTGGCTTGGGGACGGCGGCTGGTCAAATTGATGATGCCGCCCGGCGGAGCCGAACCGTAAAGCGTCGATGCCGGTCCTTTGAGCACCTGCACACTCTGAAAGCCGTAGAGGTCGACGCCGACATTGGAAACCGAGCCAATTGGAGCCTGAAGTCCATCGATGTATTCGATGGGCTGAAAGCCGCGTAAGGTAAGCCAGTCATAGCGCTCATCGGTACCGAAATCCTCGCCGACAATTCCGGACGTGTAGCGCACGGCTTCACCGAGGTTCTGCTCGTCGAGCAACGAAATTTGATCGCGGTTGATGACTGAAATCGATTGTGGCACCTCAATCAGGGGTACCCCGAGCTTGGTCCCGATGTTCGAGGATTTGGGCACATAATGCGGTGCCGTCACGACCACCGTCTCGATCCCGTCACCTGCCTTGGCTGCCATTGCCGAGGCCAGCACCAGAACCGATGCAGAAAGTGCCAGGAGCGCCGAACGAGGAACCCGTCCGAGCCGTTCTACCCCGACCACATTGCGCTTCATCGCCCACTCCCCTTGCGCCGCGTCGCCATGCCGGCGACCTAAGCAAGTGTGAGGAGCTTTTAAACGCCCTGCATCTCCGGACGGGACGGAAATTATCGCGATTAGGCCAGCGGTGAGGTGGAACTCGCCGTGTCAGGCGAGCTCTGCGCTCAGAAATGCGGCGCTCTCAGCAAGTGCCTGGTCGGCGAGGCGCGAGCATGACACCGCTTCAAGAAAGCTGTGAGTCGCGCCCGCATAGATTCTGAGTTCGGTTTCAACCCCGGCATCTTTCAGCCGCTGTGCCAGAAAAATACTTTGCTCACTGAGGATGTCACAGGTTCCTGCGAGCACGAAAGTATTGGGAAGGCCCTTGAGCGGAGCCTTGAGCGGGGTGGCATAGAGATCGGGGGGCGCGGCATTTGCCGGCAGGTAATTCAGCCAGAACTGGTCCATTTCGGCGGCGGTGAGCATGTAGCCAGGACCACCATAGCGGCGCGCGGCCTCGGCCGAGATCTCCTGAGCGAAAGCGCCATAGAGAAGCAGGAGGGCGCGCACGATGGCCTCACCGCTGGCGCACAGCTTGATGGCGGCAGAAAGGGCAAGATTGCCGCCGGCCGAATCGCCTCCAAGGGCCAAGGCTCCGGGTTTGAGACCGAAACGGGACGGCTCACGCGCCAAAAGCCTTGCAATAGCAAGCACCTGTTCCAGTGCCGCCGGATACTTGGCTTCGGGCGACAGCGCATAGTCGACACCCACGACTGCAATCTGCGCACGGGCCGCGTATTCGCGCATGAGACGGTCATGGGAATCGATGCTGAATATTGTCCAGCCACCGCCGTGAAGGTAGATCAGTGCCGGTAGCTGGGGCGACGCATTGGGGCGATGGATGCGCACGCGCACGGAGCCATGTGGCGTCGGCAGGTGGAACTCATCGCTCTGATGCATCACCGGGCCGCCCTGGCGCCAGGGCAACCTGACTTTCTCGGCGATCTGGCGGGCCTCGCTCAGGGGCACCTGGTCGAACTCGGGATAGCGCGCATAGGCGCGAGCCATTTCGGCCGCAAAGCTGCGGATCTCGGGGTCAAGATCGTCGCCCGCCACGTCGCTCACATCCTTTCCATCGATGCGCGCCTGACGCGCCACCGCCCTTTGCCATCTTCAGCGGTCAGCATGAGGTGGCAGACCCGCCCCGTGACGTCTTTCTGTCACAAAACTTTAGACCTATACTCAGGGGATGGACCTTACGCCGCATCATGCAGGATTGCTGTCGCCACAGGACCTGAAACCATTTCGGGCGGGCCAACGCAGCACCCGTGGCAGCGATTACCAAAATATCCCGCGACCGGTAGCAGCTCTGGCCGATGAATATGCCGACGGTCATGTCGATCCCAGGCACAGCCATTTGCGTGGCCAGCTGCTCTACACGATTGCTGGTGTGATGACGGTGGTTACCGAAGAGGCAAGTTTTGTTCTGCCGCCGCAGCGTGCGCTCTGGGTTCCCGGTGGTGTTGAACATGAGGCCCGCTGCCGTGGCCACGTCTCGGTGCGCACGCTCTACGTTCAGGAGGATCCTAGGCTCGGCCTGCCGGTGAGCTGTCGCGTGATCGAGGTATCCGATCTGCTGCGCGCGCTCATCGTCGAGGCGACCCGTATCCCGGTCGAATATGACGAGCAGGGCCGTGATGGCCAGGTGATGGCGCTCATTCTCGAAGAGCTTCGCCGCGCCCATATTGCTCCCCTGCACGTGCCGATGCCGCGCGATCCGCGCCTAGTGCGGGTGTGCCGGGCCATCCTTGCGGATCCGGCACAAAACGAAGCCCTTGATGAATGGGCTGACGTGGCGGCGATGGGACGGCGTACCTTCACGCGAACTTTCCGCAAGGAAACAGGCATGAGCTTTGCCACTTGGCGCCAGACCGTGCGCCTGATGGAAGCCCTCTCCCGTCTGGCGACGGGGCATCCGGTCACCACCGTCGCCCTTGACGTCGGCTATAGCAGCCCCAGCGCCTTCACCGCCATGTTCCGCCGCGCATTTGGTGTGCCGCCGACGCATTATCTGCTTGAGCGCGGCGAGGAACTCTAATGGCCGTGGCCCTGCCCGCTAGGGCCGCATCCGGTTGAAGCGGGCCATCCACCTCAGCACCGCTTCGGCGCCTTCGTCCTTCAAACCTTGCACGATATCAGGATAGACATCCTCGCGTTCATCCTGGCCGAGCTTGAAGCGGCCATGGATCTTTATCACCTGTGCATCAAAGCCGACAATTGCGCTCGCAAGTCGTTCGAAACGTGGTCCCATGTCCTTGATCTGCCAGCCTTGCCGGCGCCCCTTTTCCATGGCGCTGACCTGATCCTCAAGGAGGTTCCTCAGCGTCTCGTGATCCTCGGAAAAATGTAGCTCGGTTTCAAACCACAGTGAGGCATAGTTCCAGGTGGGTGCCTGGGTCCGATCGGTCATCCAGGATGGGGAGACATAGGCGTTGGGGCCAAGGATCAGGATCTGGGCCCTGGGGCAGCTGCGCAAGGCTGCGACCTGCGGGTTGGCGCGAGCAAAATGCCCGCGCAAGGAACAGATATTGCCCTCCTGGTCGGTGTGTGCCCGAAAGGGAAGCACCGTGGCAAAAGGTATGTCCTGATGGACGCAGACGATCCAGCCGAGCGGGTTTTCGGCGAGGAGCTTGACGCTATCCTCAGGTCCTTGAGGCGCAAACTTGCCCGAAAAATCATTCATCGCATTGCCTCTTCGCCCAGCCGAGTTCTGACTTTAGCCAAGCCTGCGGGGCATTTGGAGGGAAACCGGGCCCGTTTGTAACGCGCCCGGGCCATTGAACGGCCCGTCCGCGATGGCAAAGGACCCCAGAGAGCTGGCCCCAGAACCCAAGCCGGGCCATGGTAATGCCCACATGCGGAACAGACTAAGCGGAGCAGAGTTGGAAGGCATGCGCATACGACCGGGGCTGGTATGGCTGCATCGCTATCTTGGCCTTTTGCTCCTCGCTTTTCTCGTCCTCGCGG
>JAKAVI010000311.1 GCA_021817355.1 Pseudomonadota bacterium
CTGGCGTGTTGGTATCATGACTTGCCGCCGGGGCTGCTCCCTCTTGGGTTGCATTGATATCGGCATGGCGTCACCAGCGCGCGCACGAGTGTTCCGGCAACTGGTTGCGTACGCTGCTACCACGAGGCGGGGCTTCTGGCTTTTGCTTAAGATCCCACGCCCGAGTGCGATGAGCTTTTTGTGCGACAGGCTTGCGACTTAACGCCTGAGCCGTTGCCGGAAAAGCCTGCGCAAGTCCGCGATCTTGCTCCCACCTTTTCTAAAGGCTACCGCGCAAACCACCACCATCAACATAGATCCTCTGTCCGTTGACGTAAGGATTGGCGACGGACACCAGGAAGCAGACCACCGCCGCCACGTCATCGGGAACGCTAACGCGCCCAAATGGCGAACGATCATCAAGTGCCGAGATATCAGCTCCCGTGCGCGCTTTTGCCAGGCGTCGGCCCATCTCCGTCACGGTCAGGCTCGGCGCCACAATATGCGTACGGATACCGTTCGACGCCTCCTCCTTGGCCAGGGTCTGCGCCAACGCCTCCATCGCCGCCTTACCCATATTATATGGGGCACCATTGGCACCCATGGTCTGAGTTGCGACCGACGAAATCATTACGATGTCACCACGCGTCTGCTTGCGCATGTACGGCAGAACAAGCTTCGAGAGAAAGTGCGGTGCCAGCGCATGCACTCGCACCACCCGCTCGAGTTCGGCAGGGTCGGTGTCGGCAACACTGCGTCCGGAACTTGCGATCCCAGCATTGTTGACGAGAATTCCGATCCCGCCAAAATCTTCAGCCACCGCCGCCACCATGGACTCGACCGCCGAAAAATCATCAACCGCGGCACGATAACATCGTGCCTTGCGTCCTATCGCCTCGATCGCGGCAACCACGTTTCTGGCTTCACCTTCCTCGCGGCGGAAATTTACCGCCACGTCAGCTCCGGCTTCTGCCAGTTTGAGCGCGATGGCCTTGCCGATACCGCGGCTTCCACCTGTGACAAGCGCAACCCGACCCTTCAGGGATATTTCCATTTCCAATCTCCTTTGCCTGGATGATTTCAGGGTTGGACGATATTCTCCAGCAAAATTCCCTCACCATTCCGGGCAGACGGTATCTTCGGCGCAGCTGGGTCAGACGGGAAAATTTCCATCAGCCGTCACCCTCATCCCGAACCCAACCCTCGCCGCATGCACCGCGCGGTCCGCCCGCTGATGGCGTAGTCCCGCCCAAACATGACCGCAGTTCAGCGCCATACCCTCCGCCTTTCAGGACGGAGTGGAAGTCAGGCAACGACATTGGTGCACATCGCGGCGTCATCAGGAGCCGGACCACCTTGGCGTATTTGCGTCGGCAACTTGGGACGGGGCCCGTGGTCCGGCCCGCCCAGCCTGCCGCTTAAAGCTGTGCGAGCCCTCCGCGCTCCAAGACCAGACCTTGGACAATGTCGGCACGGTCGCATAGCATGACAACGTTCACCCTGGTGCAGGGGTGACCTTGCACCAGATCCCACCAAACCGGATTTTCCGAACAGAATGAACGAATTAAGCCACCGTGTCTGTTGCGCGCCGATGATGGAGTGGACCGACAGGCATTGCCGCATGCTCCACCGGCTGCTCTCGCGCCGGACCCGTCTCTATACGGAGATGGTGACTGCTGAAGCCGCTATCCGCGGCGACCGGGACCGGCTGCTTGGGTTCGATACAATGGAGCATCCGGTGGCGCTTCAGCTCGGCGGCAGCGAACCGGCTAGGGTGGCAGAAGCTGCGCGCATCGGTGCCGAATTCGGCTATGACGAGATCAATCTCAATGTCGGCTGCCCCTCGGACCGCGTTCAATCTGGACGTTTCGGGGCCTGCCTGATGGCCGAGCCCGAACTGGTCGGCGACTGCATCGCAGCGATGCGCGCGGCGGTGTCTCTCCCGGTGACCATAAAATGCCGTCTCGGTATTGACGACCAGGACCCCCAGCAGGCTTTTCGCAGTCTCATCCGCGCCGGCAAAGGGGCTGGCGCAACGATCTTTATCATCCATGCCCGCAAGGCCTGGCTCAAAGGCCTGTCCCCGAAGGAGAACCGCGAGATCCCCCCCCTGGACTATGCGCTTGTCCATGCCATCAAGGCCGAAAACCCCGAACTTACGATTGTTCTCAACGGCGGACTTACGCGCCTGGACGATGCGCAGGCCCAGCTGGCTCATGTTGATGGCGTGATGTTCGGCCGTGCCGCCTATCAAAATCCTGAGCTTCTTGCCGCAGTCGATGCGAGGTTCTTCGGTGAGGTACCAATTGATCTGGACGAGGCACTGGAGCAATGGTGCAGCTATGTTGCCAGACAGCTCACCACAGGCGTACCCCTGCAGGCGATGACCCGCCACATGCTCGGCCTATTTGCGGGCCGCCCAGGCGCACGCCTGTTTCGCCGGCAGCTTTCAGAGCAGGCCCCAAAGGCCGGCGCCGGTATCGAGGTGCTGCGCACAGCCCTCGCCTTCGTTCACTCTCCTCACAGGTCCGCTGCTTGATGCTGCACCAGTTTGCCACCTCTGAAGCCCATCTGGGCATGCTTGCTCTGGGGCTTGTGATCGCCGGAACCGCGGGCGGATTGATTGCCGGCATGCTCGGCGTCGGTGGCGGCATCGTCATCGTTCCGATCCTCTATCATGTCCTGGCAGGGCTCGGCTTTGACGACCAGCTGCGCATGCATCTGGCGGCCGGGACCTCTCTGGCCACGATCATCCCGACCTCGATTTCCTCGCTGCGGGCTCACGCAAAGCGTGGTAATGTCGACTGGGCGTTGCTGCGCAAATGGATCCTTCCCATGATCGGCGGGGTCATGCTTGGCACGTCGCTCTCAGGACTGATAAGTGGCAACACGCTGGCCTTCATCTTCGCCTGCGTAGCCCTTCCTATCGCCGCCAACATGGCTTTTGGCAAAGACAGCTGGCGTCTTGCGAATGAACTGCCCAAGGGCCTGGGCGGCAGTGCCATCGCCGCAGGCATCGGCTGGCTGTCGTCGATGATGGGACTGGGTGGTGGAACCTTGGGCGTGCCCATCATGAGCCATTGCAACTATCCTATTCACCGCGCCGTAGGCACCGCCTCGGCCTTCGGCGTCATCATATCGATCCCCGCGACCCTCGGCATGGCGCTGGCAGGCTGGAATACGCCGGGATTGCCCGTGGGCTCGCTTGGCTATGTGAGCCTTCTGGGTTTCATCCTGATTGCGCCGGCATCCGTCCTGATGGCGCCGGTTGGCGCCAATCTTGCCCACAAAATGGACCGCAAACGTCTGCGTGCAGTTTTTGCACTCTTCATCGCCATTACCGCCGCCCGCATGCTATGGAATGCCGTTGGCTGAGCATCTGCGGATCTCCTGGCGCTGCAGCTATGCAGTCATGCCGCCCCATCCGCAGCGCCATGAAAGCGATGCCGTTTGCAGACAATATGGCCGCTTCAGATCTTCTGATCGTATGTGCCAACTTCGGGATGGCGCGACAGCCGCCCATCGAGGTCCTGGAACATGGCGCGCATCTGTGCCTCGGATGCAGGGCTTTCAACCACCACGACCAGTGAAGGCTTGTTGGACGATGCGCGTACCAGTCCCCAGGTTCCGTCTTCCAGCGTGACGCGTACCCCGTTGACGGTAACAAGGCGAACGATCTTCTGGCCAAGGACGGTGTCACCGCGCTGCATCAGATCCTGATATTCCGCGGTCAGCGCTGCGACGACGTCATACTTCTTCTCGTCGGGACAATAGGGCGCCATAGTGGGCGAACCCCAGGTCTTGGGCAGCTCAGACACCAGCTGGCTCATGGAGCGCCCGCCTGCGCGGTCGAGCATCTCAAGGATAGCGATGGCAGCGACAATGCCGTCGTCATAGCCGCGACCAATCGGGGCACGGAAGAAATAGTGCCCCGATTTTTCAAAGCCGGCGGTCGCATCCATGTCATGAGTGTGGCGCTTCATGTAGGAATGTCCGGTTTTCCAGTAATCCGTTTTGGCTCCGTTACGCTGCAGGACTGGATCGATCTCGAATATCCCGGTCGATTTCACGTCGGCGACAAATCTGGCGTTCGGTATCCGGCACGACAGATCGCGGGCAATAAGAACGCCGACCTTGTCGGCGAAAATTTCCTCGCCGGTGTCATCAACAACGCCGCAGCGGTCACAATCGCCATCAAAGCCCAGAGCGATCTCGGCCCCATGCTGCTTCAGTGCGGCCGCCATGGCGTGCAGCATCTCCATATCCTCGGTATTGGGATTATATTTGGGAAAGGTATAATCGAGCTCTCCATCCATGACGACGACCTCAGCTCCGATGCGCTTCAGCGCCTCTGGCGCAAAGGCGCCCGCCGTGCCATTGCCGCAGGCGGCCACCACCTTGATCGGACGGGAGAGCCGGTGCCCCTTGGTCAGATCGTCAAGATAGCGCGCGCGCATGCCATCAATGTGTCGATACTCGCCTCCCGCCCGGCGCTCGAAAGCGCCCGTGAGAACGATGTCTTTGAGGCGTGCCATTTCATCAGGGCCAAACGTCAGAGGTCGGTTCGTTCCCATCTTGACCCCGGTCCAGCCGTTTTCATTGTGGCTCGCCGTGACCATGGCCACGCAGGAGCAATCGAGCGCGAACTGCGCGAAATAACTCATCGGGGTCGTCGCCAGCCCGATGTCGAGGACCTCGCACCCGGCCTGCAGCAGACCGAGGCTGAGCGCCTGCTTGATGGAAAGCGAGTAGGCGCGATAGTCATGACCTGTCACCACCTGTGGCCGCACCCCCAGTTCATGAATTAGGGTACCCAGGCCCAGGCCAACCGCTTCTACGCCAAGAAGGTTGAGCTCGTTGCCGAATAGCCAGCGGGCGTCGTACTCGCGAAAGCCGTTCGGGCTGACCAGAGCCTCGGTTTCATAAGCGTAGCTGTTGGGCTTGAGGTCGGCGCGCGGTTTGAAACTCATGACATCCATCTGAATCAGGTGACGGCTTTCTATAGCGCCGGAACTGTCTGCTGCCCATTTCCCGGCACCTTCGCAGTGTAGCCATTTTCCCGAAATTTTTTATGTGATACAATATATATAACATTTAATGGTATGTGTAATGTCCATTCCCCTGAGAGCCGCCGAACGTAACGCAATCGCCCGCCTCGCCGAGGGCCTCAGCCTGCCGAAATTCGTGAGGGGCTCGGTCTGGTTGGCGGGTGCCGGCCCTGGCGACCCCGGGCTGATCACGGCCCTTGGCCTTTTTGCCCTGGCCGGGGCAGATGCCGTGCTTTATGACGCGCTTCTCAATCCGCTCCTGCTGGAGCTGGTGCGACCAGGCGCCGAACTCATTTTCGCCGGCAAACGCCGCGGCCAGCCCAGCTGCAAACAGTCAGAAATTTCCGCGACGCTGATCCGCCTTGCCCGTGCCGGCAAACGCGTCCTGCGCCTCAAGGGTGGAGATCCCTTTGTCTTTGGCCGAGGCGCGGAAGAAGCCCTCAGTCTTGCCCGCGCCGGCATCAACTTCCGCATCGTCCCTGGCGTCACGGCCGGCATTGGCGGACTTGCCTATGCCGGAATTCCCCTGACCATGCGTGACACCAATCACAGTGTCACCTTTATCACCGGCCACGACGCCAAAGGTCGGTTGGCGAACTTTGACTGGAACGCATTGGCCCGCGCCACCCCCCTGCTCGTAGCCTACATGGCGCTCGCCCATGCAGACGAAATCGCCGCCAGTCTGCTTGCCGCCGGGCGCGCGCCTCAGACACCAGCTGCGATCATCAGCGCCGCCACGACCGGGCAACAAGCCCGACAACTCACCACCCTCGCAAATCTTGGCGAAGCAGCGCGCCATGCTCAGTCGCCTGCGCTCCTTGTCATCGGTGAGAATGTCGGCCTCGCCGAGGAACTCGACTGGGTCAGCACCGCCCTCAGCGAGCAATCTTCCCCGCCGCAACGCCGTTCCGTGCTATGAACCTTGCCGGTTGGGAGACAGGCCATGTTTCACCTCATCGCCAAACTGTTCTGGCTCGTCTGTGCACCAGCCAATCTTATCGTCTGGCTGGTCCTCAGCGCAGCACTCCTCGTCGTCCTGCGTCGCCAGCGCCTGGCGGGCAGTGTCGTCCTGACCGCCGCCGCACTCGCCCTTCTGTTCGCAGTTTTGCCAACTGGAAACCTGCTGCTGCGCCCGCTCGAAGATGAATACCCCCGTCGCCCGCTACCGTCCCGCATCGACGGCATAGTGGTGCTCGGAGGTGGCCTCAAATCCTCAGTCCTGCGCAGCCGCGGAACTTTGGGGGAGGATGAGAGCATCGAGCGGCTCTTGGCCGCCTATGACCTCGCGCGCCGACATCCAAAGGCTCGGGTCATCTTTTCCGGCGGCCGGGGCGGGCTTACGACCAAACTGCCAGAAGCCGTGATGGCAGGCTATGTCTGGCGGGACATGGGGCTTGATCCGCGCCGGCTCACCCTCGAGTCGCGCGCCCGCGATACCTGGGAAAATCTCCTTTATTCGCGGGCGCTTGCAGACCCAAAGCCAGGAGCCATTTGGGTTCTGGCGACCTCGGCCTATCACCTGCCACGGGCCATGGGCATCGCGCGCCAACTGGGCTGGAACATGCTTCCCTGGCCAACCGACTATGTAACCCGTGCCCATGGTGAACAGTGGTGGCCGGCTGCCGCGCGCAATCTCCACGAGACTGATCTGGCCCTGCACGAATGGATTGGCCTTTTGGTCTATCGTCTCACCGGCCGCTGGGCGGAGCAGCTCCAACCGCCTCCGGCGCGCTGAGCCCAGCGGCACGCCGGCGACCGGGCAATTGAGCCATTACCTGCGCCCGCTCTTCGGGGCTCATGGCCACCCACCCGCCGATCTCGCGCAATGTCCGTCCGCAGCCGCGGCATAACTGGCTACGCGGATCTATCTGGCAAACAGAGATACAGGGCGTCGCAATCGGGACGGTCGGCATGACCGTGACCTAAGCCGCTCTCGACGCCCCGTCAATGCATCACTCAGCCCATTTTGAAAACGCAGAGCTTGTTGCCGTCCGCATCGCGGAAATAAGCTCCGTAGAAGGTGGGAAGCCGCTGGCCCGGAGCCCCTTCGTCGACTGCGCCCAGCGACAGCGCCTTGGCATGCACCTTGTCGACCGCTTCCTTGGTGGGGGCACTGAGTGCCACCATGGTGCCATTGCCGCTTGTGCTCGCCTTGCCGTCATAGGGCTTGCAGATCGCGAGCATGCCGCCCTGACCGTTGCCATAAAACTGGATGCGGTCACTGTTGAACAGCCGCTTGCCACCCAATTCGGCAAGCAGGCCGTCATAAAACGCAAGCGCTTTGTCATAATTGTTGGTTCCAAGCGTGACATACCCCAACATGAAACTCTCCTTTGTGGATGCGGAACTGGCTCTCAGTTCCGGAAGTTCATTTCTATCATGATACCGTTTGGATCGCGCACGAACAGCTGCTGCAAGCCGATTTCGGCGATACGATTTTCACGGTAGGCGATGTTATGCGCCTGCAGGCGGCCTATCAGCTCCGGCGCATCACGACCATAAAAAGCGATATGATCGAGGGCCGCGCCCCCCGGAGAAAATTCACCCCGCCTGTTCTCGGCCAGCCGTCCCTCACCTCCGACCAGGTGAACGACTGCGTGCCCGCCACTGTAAAGCCAGTAACCTGGAAAGCCGAGATCGGGTCGACCACCCTCCGTCAGTCCCAGCACGTTACAGTAAAAGGCACGCGTCGCTTCAAGATCCTCACTCAGGATCGTGACGTGATCGAGACCAGCCAGCGGCATGTCACCGCCCGGATGGCATTTTATTGAACGGCACATCCTTGTCGACACGTACATCCTGCGGCAGCCCGAGCACACGCTCGGCGATGATGTTACGCAGGATTTCGTCGGTACCTCCGGCGATCCGCAGTCCCGGTGCGCTCAACCATCCCAGCTGGAACATGCCGCCAAACGGGGCCTCCTCGCCCCTGAGGCTGCCCAATTCGCCTTCCAGTTCTGTGGCGTAGGCCGTCAGATCCTGCAGCTTGGCCGCAACGACGATCTTGGCGATCGAGGCTTCCGGCCCAGGCTGCTGACCGCGTGAAAGCGCCGTCATGGTGCGATAGGTCGTATATTTGAGACCGGCCGAACGCACATACCAGTCGGCAATCTTCTCGCGCACGGCCGCATTGCGCAGTGCCGGACCCTCCTCCAGCTCAAGATCGCGGGCCAACTGTAACAGCTGCGGCACGTC
>JAKAVI010000129.1 GCA_021817355.1 Pseudomonadota bacterium
CTGCTGTCTTGGCGCAGAGCGCCTCGCTATACGATGTAACCGCAAGATAAGATGTAACCGAGAGTGGCCGCTGCCAGGCGCCGCACGCAGAGGCGCTGAGCCGGTCCGGCACAAAGAGCCCTTGGGCCTGGGAGGCTCGCCCTCAGCCCTGCCGCGCCTTGAAGCGGGGATTCTTCTTGTTGATCACATAGGTCCGGCCGCGACGACGGATGACGCGGCAGTCCTTGTCGCGTTTTTTGAGCGAGCGCAGCGAGTTCCGGATCTTCATGACACGCCTTTGGCAAAGCTGTTGTTAATGCATGAGGGACGCGCGATCGAAGGCTTCGACCGCGTGCGAAGGCGCGGAAACTAGTCGAAGCGCTGCTTCGCTGTCAACGCCTGCGGCGATGCTTTAACGCGAGGCGGCCGCAAACTGGGCGGCGACATCGGCAGTGTCGTAAAAGGACCGGCTTTCCAATATCTTACCGTTCCGGACCCGCCAGCGCAGGGCAAAGTCACATTGCACATGCTGGGTTGGGCGGCCAATGAGCGTGGCGGCGACATCAAACCAGCCCCAGACGATCTCGTCACCGGCGAGGATTTCCTTGGGCTCAAAGCGGTAGAAGTTGAGCTGGGTGGCGATCTTGGCTGTGACTTCGAGCAAACCTGCCCGCGAGAGATAGGTGCCGCCAAGGCCGAAGATCCCGGGCTGACGTGTGCCCACATGCCAAGCCACCTGCTCGTCCACGGCCGCAACCAGACTCTGCAGATCAGAATTTTCAATGGCTTTCGCAAGCCTACGCATCAAGGCTTCTGGTGTCATCTTGCTTCCTTTGCCGCCGTTGGGGCGGGACGTGGCGAAGGCCCAGACGGCGGCCTTATCGCTGCGCCCCCGGCAATTTGGTCACGGGCGCATTCACGTCGTTGCCGTGCGTGTTAAAGTGTGTGCGTCGCCAAAGCAAATCGACCGTGAGATTTTTTTCCCTTTCGCTGGTTCAGCTTCTTTCATCCGGCTTGCGGCGCGGGCCGCTGTGGGCCTCCTTGGCAGCATTTCTGGCCGTGAGCGGCTGTGCCACCGCGCCCTCGAACCAGTCCGCGGCAGTGGCGCCGGTCTCCGCCGCCACATCCGCAGCGACGCCGGATCTGGCGAAGTTTGCAGCTTTTCTCGCCCGCTTCCGCAGCAAGGCGCTTGCCGCCGGCATTTCGCCCGCGGTCTTTGATCGCTCGCTCGGCGCGGTGACACCGAACCCACAGATCTACGCCCTTGAGAACCGGCAACCGGAATTCGTACGGCCGATCTGGTCCTATCTCGATACTGCGGTCTCGCCCCTGCGCATTGCCGAGGGCCGCAGCGAGCTTGCCTCCCATGGCGCGATGCTCGAGCAGCTTGAGGGGCGTTTTGGTGTGCCCAAGCAGATTCTTGTCGCCATCTGGGGCATGGAAACCGATTATGGCGCAGACCTCGGCCAGTATGACATGTTCCAAGCGCTTTCCACTCTTGCCTTTGACGGTAGGCGGGCTCGGTTCGGCGAGCGCGAACTTTTGGCCGCGCTGCGCATGGAGCAAGAAGAAGGCTACACGCCGTCCATGATGGTCTCGTCCTGGGCCGGTGCCTTTGGCCAAACCCAGTTCATGCCCACGACCTTTCTGGCCCATGCGGTCTCGGCCGAGCCTGACGGCCATATTGACCTCTGGCACTCACCGGCCGATGCCCTGGCCTCGACCGCGAACCTGCTTGTAGCCTATGGCTGGACGGCCGACGCGCCCGTGCTGCGGGAAGTTCAGTTGCCCTCCGGCTTTCCTTATGGCGAGGCGGAACTTTCCAATCCGCAGCCGACGGCCTACTGGCAGGGACTGGGGGTAAGAACGGCTACCGGAGGGGATCTGCCCGAAGCTCCCAACGCCGCCATCTTCCTGCCTGCCGGTGCTGAGGGGCCGGCGTTCCTGACCTACCCCAATTTCAAGGTGCTGCTCGCCTATAATCACGCCACCGCCTATGCCCTGGGGGTGAGCTTGCTCGCCCAGCAGATCATGGGTGGGCCCCCGGTTCTGCGCAGCTGGCCGCGCGATGAGGCTCCGCTTGACCACGCCGATGCCGTGACGCTGCAAAGCGATCTCAAGCTGCTCGGCTATCACCCCGGCCCCGTTGACGGCCTCATCGGTCCTGATGTGCGCGCGGCGCTGCGGGCCTATCAGCGTCAGGAGGGTCTCATTGCCGACGGCTTTGCCACACACCAGCTGCTCTTGCGCATTGAAGCGGACGCCCACGCCAGAAGCGGCTGAGCCGGGGCGGCGCAAATTCCCAACATCCGCGTCGCCTTGCCAAATGGGTGCGTGTGCAGCTTGCGACAACGCCTCAGCATGTTGGCGGCGGTCAGCAAAATGAGCGATGCGCACGGCGCTCGCTCGCGCCCCCACCTCCGAACCAAATCTTCCACCCTCTGCCTGCGGCCCTGCAGGCGGGTCCTGATGGGCGGGGAGGACATGCTGGCCGGAAGAAGGGGCGCGGGCTGAAGGGCTCCGGGCCTGCTAGGGCTGGCTTGCCGGCAGGGTGGCGGCGCTTTCGCCGCCCGGGTGTGCGGAACTTCGCAGCCAGGGTACCAGCCAGGCTTCCGCCCGTCCGGCCATTTTCTGCATTCTTTGTGCCCCGAAGAGATGGGGCGTCAGGGACCCCTGTGGACCCGGCATCAGCTGCGGGCCGCGCGCATCCAGATCAAGCACGGAGGCCAAAATCAGCCCCAGCACAATGAACGCCGTGCCAACAATGATCACGTAGCGTCGCCACATGCCCTTCTCCCGCCTGCCCCGGCAACTTTAGAGCCCTGTGTCGGTCACGGCAATCACGCAGGGCCACCTCTTGGCATATTCAGCTGCGTTCCGTTGGGGGGCATTGGCCCGTCCGCGAACGGTGGAGGAGGGCTCCATGGTTCTGGCGCAAGCGAAGGCTTGATGCACCCGTGAGGCTCTGCACCAGTTTAGAGATTCCATCCCGGGTGAAACGTTCACGAGAATACGTACGTGGTCCGCTCCGCCATCCATCGCGACGGCTTCAGCGCCAAAATCGGCGCACATCGGCGTGAAGATGGTGCGGGCGTCGTCGCGCACAATTTTGGTGAACATGCGCCGGCCGTGTAGGGTCACGAAGATCCGGTTGCCTGAGGTTGCTTTCCTGCCTCAGAGGGCAATGTTATGTTTTTCTCATGACCGAACACAAAGCTGTACTGGTCCGCCTCTGTCCGAGGCCTGAACCGTCAGCACAGATAAGACAGATCACTGGCGTGTGCCGGCTCGTCTATAACCTCGCACCCAAGCCGCGCCGTAACTGGTATCGCCCCGAACGAACGTTCAGTTTTGCCAGCCGATGCCGCGGGGTGACACTGTTGCGGGCCGAGGTGGAGTGGCCAAAGGCACTGTCTGTCCACACCCTGGCGGACTGCAAGCTGGCGGATCGCGGCGCCAGACTGACGGAGGTGCCTGCCGCTTGCACCAGCCAGCCCGATGAAGCAGGAACCAGCCGCAGGGCCGCATGTTGGGTCTCACCGCAACCTCCACCCGTCAGGGTGGAGAGGAAGTCAGTGCCATGCCGAAGCCATCCTCGTCGTCCCCGATTGACACCCAGCGTGATTATTACGAGCAGACCGCCGCAGCCTACGATGCGCGGCATGTCGGGGCCGCGGACGAGCACGGCAAGGCACTTGTTGCGTTCATGGCACTGGCTGAATTGGCCGGACCTGTGGCAAGCGTGCTGGATGTTGGGGCCGGGACCGGCCGGGCCGTGAAGATTCTCAAAGACAGGTGGCATGCTGCCACCATCCTTGGGGTTGAACCGGTTGCCGCCCTTCGGAATGAGGCCATCAGGAACGGCCTTTCCTGTCATGAGATCGTGGAAGGAGATGCGCTGTTGCTGGAATTTGCCGATGAGTCATTTGATTACGTGATCGCCACCGGGGTTCTTCATCACATACAAGACCCCGGCCGCGCCGTGCGCGAAATGGTTCGCGTGGCGCGCAAGGGCGTGATGATTTCGGATTCGAACAATTTGGGGCAGGGAAACCCCGCCGCCCGTCTGGGAAAATTTCTGGTCAAGACGGCGGGATTGTGGAGGGCCCTGATCTGGCTCCAGACCAGAGGCCGGATGCATAAATTCAGCGAGGGCGACGGCATCTATTTCAGCTACTGTGCATTTGACGCCATCAAAAACCTGCGACCGAAATTTCCCGTCATTCATGTCCTCAACACCCAGCCATATGCCGGGTTCAATCCCTATCGTGGCGCGCCTCACGTGATGATTTTCGCCAAACGCTAAAATATCCCTGTTGCGGGAGGGTTTGTGCCATCCACGGTCTGCGGCTTGGGGAAGGAAGACAAGGCCTCCCAACCTTCGGCATGGCGCAGAGGTGGGCTAGAATCTGCGGCGTCCCTCGGGAAGGCCCGCAACCTTTCCGGTTCTGGCCGCATCTTGATATGCTGGTGCAGGGCCCTTAATGGCGACATGGTCGCGAGCTTGCAGCGCAGTGGGACGATGGCGGCGCGCACAGGCAGGAGCAGATGCATGGTCAAACTCACCGTCAATGGACAGGACCGCGTCTTTACCGGGTCCTTGGACATGCCCTTGCTTTGGTGGCTGCGTGACGAGATCGGTCTGACCGGCACCAAATTTGGCTGTGGGGCGGGACTTTGCGGGGCTTGCACGGTGCATCTGGATGGCGCTGCAGTCCGCTCCTGCCAGACCCCGATGGCGGCAGTTGAAGGCCGTAAGGTGACTACGATTGAGGGCCTGTCGGCGCGGGGGGATCATCCTCTGCAGGTGGCCTGGCGGAAGTTTGGCGTACCGCAATGTGGCTACTGCCAGAGCGGGCAGCTGATGCAGGCAGCCGCGTTGCTGCGCCAGACCCCGCATCCCAGTGAAGGGCAGATCCGCGCGACGATGGATGGCAATATCTGCCGCTGCGGGACCTATCCGCGCATCCTGGCGGCGATCCTGGAGGTCAGCAGGGCCGGAGCTCCGGCATGATGACCACAGCAGGAACCGCACGGCTCTTAAATGTCAGTCGCCGCTCTCTCATGAAGGGGATGGGCGCAGGGCTTATTCTCTCGGTCAGCCTCTCGCCCGCGACGATGGCCAAGGCTTCGCCCAAATATGGCGCGGATGGCGAGCGCAATGGCTGGCGCGACAATCCCAAGCTCTTTGTCTTCATTTTCCCCAATGGTGATGTGCGCTTTTCCTGCACGCGGCAGGAAATGGGACAGGGCATTCGCACCAGCCTCGCCCTGGCGCTGGCCGATGAGCTGGAAGCCGATCTTGATCGCGTCACTGTGGTGCAGGCCGATGGCGACGAAGCCAAATGGGGCAATCAGGACACCGACGGATCGCGCAGCATGCGCCATTTCTTTCTGCCCATGCGCCTTGCCGGAGCGGCAGCGCGGCTCATGCTCGAACAGGCGGCGGCGCAGGAGTGGGGCGTCGCTCCTTCCGAGGTGCGCGCCAGCAACAACATGCTCATCCACGTACCGAGCGGACGCCGCCTCGGGTTTGGTGCGGTTGCCAGCAAGGCGGCAGCGCTTCGCGTGCCGCCGCGCCAGGCGATCACGTTGAAATCTCCCGCACAGTTCCGCTACATCGGCAAGGACAAGGTGACGGGCGTTGATCTTTTTGACATCACCACGGGTCGGGCCCAATACGGTATCGACGTGCGCAAGGAGGGACTGCTTTACGCGGTCGTGGCCCGGCCCCCGGTCCTTGGTGGGCGGCTGATCCGCTATGATGGGAGCGGTGCCCAAAGCGTGCCTGGTGTTGTCAGGGTTGTTGCCATCGACCAGCCCAAACCCGGTTATCCCATTCAGGCAACCGGCGGCGTTGCGGTGGTGGCGCAAAACAGCTGGGCCGCCATCAAGGGCCGCGCGGCACTGCAAATCGAATGGGATGATGGGCCCAACCGGAGCTATGACTCAGCGCGCTACCGCGACACCCTGCGCAGCGCCGTCAGCAAGCCGGGAAAGCTTGTTCATGCCACGGGCGATGTCGATGCCGCGTTCAAAGACGCGGCGCAGATCGTGCAGGCCGAATATTACCTTCCCCATCTTGCGCATGCGGCGATGGAGCCGCCGGCGGCCACGGTTCAGATTGTCAACGGCGCGTGTGACGCCTGGGCCTGCGTGCAGGATCCGCAAGGCGCCCGCGATGCGCTCGCAAGTGCGCTTGGCATCTCCTCCGAGCAGGTCCGCATGCATGTCACGCTGCTGGGCGGTGGCTTTGGTCGCAAGTCGCAACCGGATTTTGTGGTGGAGGCAGGTCTTATCTCTCAGGCGATGGGAGGGCGGCCCATCAAAGTGCTATGGACGCGTGAAGATGACATCGGCCATGATTTCTATCACACCGTTTCCATGGAACGGCTTGAAGCCGGACTGGACGCAAAGGGGCGCGTAACGGGTTTGCTCTATCGTACGGCGGCACCCTCGATCTCTTCGATCTTCGGTCCTGATCCAAGGCATGAAGGCGCCGGTGAACTGGGCATGGGGGCTTCGGATCTGCCCTTTGCCATCAAGGCGATGCGGCTGGAAAATCCCGCCGCGACCGCGCATACGCGTATTGGCTGGTTTCGTTCGGTGTCGAATATTCCCCATGCTTTCGCGGTGCAGTGTTTTGTCTGCGAGCTTGCCCATGCGGCCGGTCGCGACCATCTCGACTATCTTCTCGAATTGATCGGACCTTCGCGTCAGATCGATCCACGCAGTCTTGGCGACAATTATAATTATGGCGAATCGCCCACGCTCTATCCGATCGATACCGGACGGCTGAAGCGCGTCATCACCCGCGCGGCCGATGGTATCGGCTGGGGACGTAGCGGTGCGGCCGGCCATGGTCTTGGCCTTGCCGGTCATCACAGTTTTGCCAGCTACGCGGCCTGTGCCATCGAAGTTGCCGTCAACCAGGATGGTCTGCTCAGCATTCCGCGTGTCGATGCGGCGATCGATTGCGGGTTTGCGGTCAATCCGGACCGTGTCCGGGCCCAGATCGAAGGCGCGGTGATCATGGGTCTCAGCCTTGCCCTCAGTGGCGAGATCAGCTTCCGGAACGGTCGGCCACAGCAGGCCAATTTTGACACCTACACGCTGATGCGCATGACCGGCGCGCCCACCGAGATCCGCGTGCATCTGGTTGAGCCCAAGGCCGACGTGCCCATGGGCGGCATCGGTGAGCCGGGCCTGCCGCCGGTGGCGCCCGCGCTCCTCAACGCGATCTTTGCCGCGACCGGTGTGCGCTTGCGCAACCTGCCAGTGGCAGATCAGCTGAAGAGCTGGGCGCAGCGTCCGCTCTAGCGCCGCGCCGGCGGCTGTCTGCCATGGGCCAGGACTTGCGGTTTCCTTGTGACCGCGCCCCGGGCCGTGGCAGGATAGGACGCATGGGTAAGCTTCTTGGTGTTGTTCTCCTGGCGCTGTGGCTGGCGCCGCCGGCCCTGGCCGCGGTGCCAAAGACGCCGCTTCAGCCGCTGCTGAAGGCGCTGGCGACGGCGTCCTCGAAGGAGGAGGCTGCGCCACTCGAAAAACGGGTCGAGCTGCTGTTTCTCAATTCAGGCAGCGCCAGCGTCGATCTGCTGATGAACCGTGCCTCCCGTCTGCTCGTAATTGGCAAGCTCGATCTGGCACGCACGCTCCTGCGCGCCGTGACGCAGATCGCGCCCCATTACGCCGAAGGCTGGCATCAGCGCGCCCGGCTTGCGGCACTCACGGGCGATGATCGCGCCGCCATCCTCTTCCTTGAGCGGACCATCATTCTCAATCCGCGGCAGTTCGAGGCCTATGCCGAGCTTGGTAGCCTTCTGCGTGCCTATGGCGATGACAAGGGCGCGCTTGCCATGTACCGCAAGGCGGCGGCGCTCGATCCGCATTATGATGGCGTTGGCTCGGCACTAAGGGCCCTGGTGCGCCAAGTGGAAGGCCAAAGCATCTGAGCGGCAAATGAGCTTCAGCGGCTGCCCGCGAAGGCCACCCGCAGCAGATTGGTTGCACCCGGGGTGCCGAGGGGAACGCCGGCGGTGATGACAATGCGCTCCCCGCTGCCGGCAAAGCCCTCATCATAGGCAATCTGTGCGGCCCGCCCGACGACATCATCAAGGTCATGGGCATCTTCGGTCATCACGCAGTAAAGCCCCCAGGCAAGGCAGAGCCGGCGGGCGGTCTGTTCAAGCGGCGTGAGT